>CAYGPY010000320.1:0-3268 GCA_964351765.1 uncultured Vampirovibrionales bacterium | reverse complement strand
ATTATAGACAGCTTGAGCCATTGCTTCTACCGAGACATCTAAACAGACGGGCGCATCACAACTTGTGTTTCGATGATCCCAGAGGCATGGCCGGCAATCCAGATCCGGTACGGTAACCACTTGATAGCGAGGATCATCAGGTACTAGTTTTTTGGGATCCGTCGGACCAAAAAGCGCGACGATGGACTTTTGATACCCAACGGCAATATGCATCGGTGCCGAATCCACACTCACCAACACATCGGCCTCGTGGATTAATGCCGCTAGTTCGAGTAGTGATTTTGTTTCGCCATACAGATTTTTAAAACGTGGTGATGTATCAGATGTAATACCTTGTTGGGATAAGTTTGCCGAGATGGCAGATACCATGTCATCGTCATCAGGCCCACCGAGGAGTACGATATTGAGATCTGGATTGCTCAATAAACGTTGAAGGAGTGTCGCCCACTTGTTGGCTGGCCACCCTTTTAAAATGTGTTTCATTACACTGATTCTACTGACACCTGGATGAATCAAAATGGTTTTTGCTTTGTTATTATTCTGATTATTAGGCAGTGACAATCGTGATTGAGCTAGTGTAATATCCTCTGTGGATAATGCTTTTAGCTTGGGCTGAATCGCTTCGTGATTCGTTTGCTGCTCAATACCCAGAGATCTTAGAAAAGCTTCTGCCAACGCGTGGTACATGATTCCGGCATACTGCTGTTTTATTAATGGCGCTTGGGCAGTTAAGCAAAATTGATGGAATGCGCCACAATCAAACCCAATGCGATGTTTAATGCCCGTTAGATATAACAGGATAGGAATCATCGGATTACTGCCCACGCTGATAACAGCGTCAAAGGGTTGATCGCGTAGGGTTTTTAAGAGGGTCATAAACAGAGCGAACTGATTTTTGAGACTCTTTTTATCGTGATCAATATCCACGACACGCACTTCATAGAGTCCCTCAATCAATCTACCCGCGGTGGCTGAACGTCGCTCTAGAAACAATGATAGATCGGCCTCTGGGAAATGTGCTCTAACGGTATTGATGACAGGCGAAAATAAAATGGCATCGCCAATACCACCAAAATTAATAAGTGCGATGCGTTTTAAAGTGGGTGTGTTTTGCTTGGACATTACGACACCTCCACCACGTCGTTAGGATTGTCACGTTGGGATTCAATGGCGTGAGTATAGGTGGTGGCGAAGGCCGCAGCGAATAACCAAAAACTAATATTGACAGCCGGACGATACCAAATCGTATCAAAAATACCGTAGGCAACACCACTAACCAGTGGTAAAAATAGAGACAATAGTAGGAGTTTATTACTGAGTGACACACGGTTTGAATCAAGTGCCAATAACATTTGCATAAAGAGCGTACCTAAAAACAGAATAAAAATACTGAGCCCAGTCAGACCTTGTTCCACCGTGATTTCTAACGGCACACTGTAGGTGCCTAGTGCATTATAACCGGGTATCATATACAACCCATACACTTGCTTAAAGGTACTGTTGCCTGGGCCAATACCCACAACAGGGTTGTCCTTAATGATTTTGATCGAACTGCCATACACATTAAGTCGGTAAGAAATGCTACTGTCGTTTCGCATTGCAAACATGGAGCCAATACGGTGCTGTAGTTTTGGTGAGCGAAGAATCGCTAAGCCCACAACGCAAAGGAGTGATACTAAAATAATAATCCAAGCGGGCTTTAGAAAACGCTTTGTTTTTAAAACACTGTCGTGCCAAATACCGTGTCCTAAAAATGTAAACAGAAGTGCCATCACACCCGCAATAGCAATGTAGCCACCTCGCGAACCTGTTAGCACAACGGCCACTAAAATAGTGATGGATACAGCAGCGCTTAGGGCTGAAACAAGCCAGAATTTAGGTGGTTTGGCCAGTAAGAATAACGCGGTAAAGCCAAGAATCGCACCTAAGGGTTGTACTAAAAATCCAGCCAATAAATTCGGATTGAGAGGTTGAATAGTACCAAAAATACGCGTCATATTAAGTTCAGGATTTGTTTCCGGATCAACCCATGTTGCTCTGGCTTCCACATGGTTGGTGTATTGATAAAAGCCAACGAGGCTTTGATGTAATGCCAACAGAATCATCACACTGGGCAATAAAATACGTGTGACGGGGTAAAGAAAGAAGATGAGTCGAAACCCTGCATAGCCAGCCATAAAGGTGATGGCCTTGCTTAGACCCACAAGACTGGTGTTGAAATAAGAGGAGAAGGCAGTTGATAATACGGCCGATAAAAAGTACAGCGCAATCAGGATATCCAGACTATTCCAAGTGAATTTTATTTCGTCAGAGTCATCTTGACTGTTGTTGGCTTTACTCACAAAAAAACAGTGAAGCGCACCAGCAAGAAGTGTCCACGTGCCCAATCCGATAATGGTGGTGTTTTGTGAGGTGAGTGCCCATAGTAATGCAATGGCACCAGTAATCACCCCCCACTTGGAGATGCTAGTGAGTACAGAAGCAACAGAGTTTCCTAACAGTGACAATAGTTTTTTATAGACGGTAATAATGAACTGAAAAACACCCAATGGAATTTTAAAAAGAATGGACGTTTCAGTCCAGTTGCTTAATGCTTTGTTGCTTATGCTTGCTAAGCGCACCCACGGTGATAGCACGGCAGATGAATGAAGCGATGGTGTCAGGGGCAGCAGTTTCAATGAATAGGGATATCCAGCTTGTAGTTAAAGGGCTTACTTCTCAAGGCGGCGAACCGAAACAATGTTGGCAGGGAATTGATAATCAAAGCCTTCGACCTTAATACGCATACCTGTTTTTACTTTTACGCCTTCGGTAACATAACCATCGTCAGTAATTAAGGCATGGTCTTGTACGGTCACCAAAAAATTAACGCCGTATTGATCGGCAGGATCGGCAATGACTTGATAACCCGGTGCTGCTGATGAGGGAACAACGGTGGTTTTATCGACGGCCTCGATCTTGGTGATTTTTACGTTGCCACGCGGTTGGTTCCGAATCGTCATTGAGAGAGTCTCGTCCACTTTAAACAATTCTTTGTCGAGCGTTTTGGCATTAAAGATTTGAAAGGTGTATTCAATGTCGGTCTCGCCTTTTACCATTTCACCAGAGGTAACGTGCGTGCCCGATTGTACGGCCATCACGCCCGCCGTAATTAAAACAGCGGCGACAATCGCAAGTGAATCAAAAATGTTGAGGATGCCAAACAATCGACCGGACTCATCAATAAAGGGTTTACGTGAGGTGGTACTCATAGGAGTGATGTCCTTTT
>CAYGPY010000319.1:0-3275 GCA_964351765.1 uncultured Vampirovibrionales bacterium | reverse complement strand
TTTTGATGTAGTCGGCGTGACCTGGCGCATCGATGTGTGCGTAGTGTCGGTTTGGAGTTTCGTACTCAGAGTGCGAAAGCGAAATAGTAATTCCACGAGCTTTTTCTTCAGGAGCTTTGTCGATTTCTCCTACGTCTTTTACGTTTGCAGAGTACCCTTCACCCTTTGCGTTAAGCGTAGTGAGGATAGCTGCAGTCAGTGTAGTCTTACCGTGGTCAACGTGACCAATGGTACCTACGTTAATGTGATCTTTTGATCGATCGTATGCTTCAGCCATAATAATACTAATTAGTATTGAATAATAATCCGCACACAATCGCTAGAAAAAGCGTGAGCTCTTGAATGTACACTGGGAGCGGCGCGAGAACGCCACGCTCACGGTGTAAACCAAGATACGTGTGAAAGAGCAATATATATTCGCTCCACAAACAGGTACTCTGCGTGCGGTGCGGCTATGGTACCAGAGCGACGTTTTTTTGCAAGAGAAAACAAACCAGCACTGACCGTGCCACAATAAAACAACCTGCTATGCAGGTTGTTTTATTAAACAGTTTGATTAAATGTCTAACTACAGACTTGGCGTTGACAATAAATTGTTGGTCCTGCTTCACCTTGGTTACAACTAACCGATGGCCCATTTCCAGTCTTAGTCCATCCAGCTGGACAATTACTCTGACACGTTAATGATTTATTCTGAGTAACACAAGCTGGCCCAAAGTTAGTTGATGCCTCACCACAAACCCACACGCCGCCATCAGCAACTAAAATCTCATCGTCTGCACAGCTAGGTAGCACAGTTACTTCAGAAGCAGAAAAGCAATTACCATTTTCATCACAGTACAAAGGTGATTCCATACGACCAGTAGCGAGAACTGTCACAGCACCAAGAGTTTGCGCTGACAGGTTGCCACTTTTTTGCTGGGGGGGGTTGAGCCTGAGTTAATCGGAGCAGCGATACTACCACCTGTCGGTCCTTCGGTTGGATCAACCCACTGTCCGTAAGCAAAGTTTGCCATTAAAGCTAAGTTCAGCTCCACTGTCAGAAGTCCAAATCTTTAGATAATGAGATAATTGATTTCATAGTAGTGGGTGTAATAAATACTAATTAATTTTGTTTCATCCCAACTTCTAACTCAGCCATTTGCTCAGCGGTAGCAGGTGCAGCTACGTCCATCAACTCCGTAAGTTCAGTGGCTTGTTCTTGATTTAATTCAACCTGAGTACCCTCCTGGCTCATTCTTTGCTGTAGCTGCTCGAGCTCAGTCAGTTCTTGTTCGACAACAACTTCGTTTGGCTCTGCAACAACTACGTCTGGCTCTGGAAGAGTACTATCTACTACCGGCTCAAGCATTAGCTGCACATATAGTACATAGCCTAACAACAGTGCTGTGACGAGTACGAGAATGGCCGTGGTGATACGACGATTTTTCGTCGGCTGGGTTTTTGCAACTGCCGCTGTATCGTTAGCGTCTTCTTTTAATGTCGGTTGATTTTCCATAGTGGTGTAATTGACGATTAAACTTTTTGGAAGCTAGGGATAACCTGCATATTTTCCGAATCAATGAACCCTCCACTAGCTAGACCCTCAAACGATGTGCCAGACAACACTTTGTCCAACCCGGGTCAGCCACTGTACAAGTGGTACACGTCTGGAGCACCTGTTATCAGGAGAAGCTTTTTGTTGGTTGACAACAATTATATTAGTAACATCCAATACTAGTCCGTGTACCTACACAAGTTTTTCCGTTACCTCCATGACAACCATCACTACCTTGATAAGCATCATCTACATATGAACATGTATTGATTCTGTCTGACCAACCATGACCTACTGTACATGCGCTATTTCCACAAGTATTGTAAGGACTTCCGGAACATGTCTTCGATGTAACCACAGACCAGTTACGGTACTTACTCCAACCTAATGGACAACTTCCTCCAGAAAATTGACAAATCGCCTCAGCCCCCTCAAGACGAACCGTTCCACCTGCAGCTTCACATTCATCACGAGTATGAACCTCATTAACAATCATCGCAACCGGTGTAGTTCCATTTCCACCAGCACTGATTAAATCAGCGATATCTTGAGCTGAGAAGCAATTAGCACCCATCTCATCGCAGTACCGTGGCGATTGCATTTGAGTAATAGCCAGAACTGTCGTACCACCAAGGGTCTGGGCAGAAAGATTGCCTGACTTTTGCTGAAATACTCCTCCAGTGTTTACTGGTGCATCCACTGATCCACCGGTTGGTGCAACGGTGGGCGCTGCCCACTGTCCATAGGCAAAGTTGGCTACGAGAGCCAGGGTCAATGCGACTGTGAGTAACCCTAGTTCTTTTGATACTGATAGAATTGATTTCATATATTATGTATTAATTAGTGTCTAATTTTGATTCATGCGAGCTTCTAATTCAGCCATTTGTTCTGTAGTGGCTGGTGCGGCTGCGTTCATCCGCTCGGTGAGTTCAGCGGCTTGCTCAGGACTTAACTCTGCCTGGGTATCAGCTTGCATCATCCTTTGCTGCAGCTGTTCGAGCTCGGTCAGCTGCTCGTCTGTTGTTACCGTGTCTGACTGACCAAGATCAATATCAGCCACTGGCTGCAACATCAACTGCATATAGAGCACGTAGCCGAGTAGAAGTGCTGCCACAAGTACCAGAATAGTTGTACTGATGCGACGAATTGCCGTTGGCTGCGTTTGTACCACTGTCGCAGTATCGGTTGTATCTTGGTCTAGTTTGGGTTGATTATCCATAGTGATTAAATTTCCTGAAAGCCAGGGATTACGTCGATTGTAGCTGACTCGGTGAATTCCCCACCAGTTGGGATCGCACAACGGACAGCGATAGTGGTTGCGTTGGTCAGTGGAGAAGTGTCGTCAGTGTAAGTATACGTTAGATTCACACCAATTTCACTGTTAAACGGTGTAGCATCCAGACCAGGACCAACCACTCTACACGTGTAAGCTTCTGGAGTACCAGTAATCTCAATGTTTACTGGAACTTCGGTATCAGTGGCCACTATTTCTGGTACATCAATCGTGATTACTGGGTCTGGTGCAACCAGGAGATCAGTGGTGCCGGTCACTTCGTTGAATTCATCTGTTTCAAGAATTTCACCATCTGTTGGGTAACTAGTCCGCATATCTACTTGTACCGTGTAAGGAACACTTGCACCGTATGGCACATTGGTGAATGAGGTAGTAATCGCAGAAGCACCGGCTGCGTCAAACTCTGCGTCAGCCGGTGCTTCTGCGATTACTACCTCATTCACC
>CAYGPY010000318.1:0-3275 GCA_964351765.1 uncultured Vampirovibrionales bacterium | reverse complement strand
TACTTGCTCAGCGTTAAAGGGTCTTGGTAGCACCTCACGGGCACCAGCTTGCATACACGCCACAATCAATTCAACGCTAACTTCACTACTAGTCACGACAATAAAGACGTCTTTAAAAAAGGCTGAAATACGTGTTACTGTTTCGAGTGTTTTAGCAGGATCTTCACCTAAGTTGATAAAGACCATATTGGGTCTGTTTTGACGAATCAATTCATAACCATAAACGTTACTGTCCGTTTCGGCCATTAACTCAACCTGCCCCAGCAGTTCATCCACTGCCGAGCGCACGACTTGGCGTGCAGGTTCTTCTTGCTCAATCATTAATACTTGAATTTTTTTAGCCATACCATTTATAACCTATCGTCAATAACAACGTATAAAAAATTTTATTTTCTATAAACGCTTCTACTAAAAAACAAATTGCGTTAATTCTATATCGGACAGTTTTCACAAATATTCAACAAGATCGCTATTTCACTCAAAAATCATCCATTCATACTAGCTCGTCTCAATCTAGAATCATTATGCGTCTCACTGTATTTCTATAATTGTTTTCCTAAAATCTTACCGTAATGGCCTGGTTTCACGATACGAGGCGTGACTACAACAATCAACTCTCTATCCGACTTGGATGTATTCGCATTTTTAAAGAAGTTACCAATCACAGGTAAATCTGCAATAAAAGGTACCTTCTGCATCGTATTTTGTTCTTCACGTGTCAAAATACCCGCAATCATCAGGCTTTCACCATCTTGCAGCTCAACAGTGGTATCTGTCGTTCGTTTTAAAATACCGCAGATTTGAGTACCACCCGCACCAGCAACACAATTAGAAGAATCCAAGCTACTCACCTCGGGTGAGACACGCAGCTCAACCCGACCACTGCGAATCGAAATCCAAGGTGTAAAATCTAGTTTCACACCAAATTCTTTAAACTGAACAATGGGGCTCCCGTTGGCATCAACAGACCCGACAAACGGGAATTCACCACCGGCTAAAAAGTTAGCCGAACGGCCGTGTGTACAAACCAACGTTGGTTCTGCCAGAACGGTTACCTTACCCGTTGTTTCAAGAAAATCCCATGCCGCTCCAAACGGTGAGCTTGGTGACAAGCCAAAACCAGCACCTGTAATACCACCAATATTAGAACCTTGCTGTATCAGTGCTGTAGGACGCGTTGGAATCAAGCCAGCTGTGCTACGTGTGCCTCCAATAATAGCAGGAAACGGAGATAAATCGGCTGTTTCAATTGGCAACACTTGCCCTATACCCTCCTCAAATGCATTAGCCAGACGGGTCATACTGAAACTGTTACCAATATCCAATGAAAATGATGTCTTTAAAGCACGAGCCACCGATCGATTGGCTTCAGCAATTTTAACCTCAAGAACAACTTGTGGTACGGGTGTTTCTGTTAAGTCAATGAACTTATCTTCTCGATAGCCATAGGCATAAGCCGTTTGACGAATCTCATCTAAAATAACGGAGTTTGAAACTTGGCCCGACAGAATAAGCGAATCATCGGTCACGCGAACAGCAATACGCTCATTCGGTGCAATCGACTCAATGGCTTTAACCAATTCTGAAGAATCGTTTTCTACGTACAGGTCAAACACACCCTCTTGACCGTCATCATCCCAAACAATCAAACTCGTCACGCCACGGGATTTCCCGTTGATCATAATTTGATCGGGTGCCAAAGGAATTAAATCCGCAATCTGTGGATTAGCAATTGAAATTCGAGACACGGGTTGGGCAAATTTAATAATTTGACTTCGGCCACGAATAACTTTAATGGACGTTAAATTACCTTGTAATGTTGATGTTGAGGATTGCCCCGTCGCATTCATCTGGCTTTGACCAAACATACTTTCATCAGCAGTTTGTTGCATCTGATAGGTTTCCGGGGATCGGTTTAAACGCGGCGTAGGCGCATAGGCCGTTTTTTGAGTATTGCGGGTAAACTGTGGCGCTGAGGGGTCAATACGAAAAGCACGACGTGCTTCAGCTGGTAACGAAGCCAAGGGCGATGACGATGGTAATGACACATCGGTTATCGATTTTTTTGCATATGCTTTTGATGTCAAATCCATTTGAAGTGACGGCAAACATACTGTATTAACAATGGCTAAAACGCTGATACTCACAGCCATTTTCTTTAGAAATTGATGGGCTAATACCATATCACTCTACTCTCTTTAATTTTTTTATTGATATCGTCCGTGCAGTCCTATTACATTGAGGTAACGCCTTACAACGTAGCCTTAAGCAATACAAATAACGATAAAAACGATAAGGTCAGATTCAATTCATAACCAGGGCATTGACCTACCTAAATAAAACTCTAAAACACGAAGCAGGGTATCAGCACAAGAAGAACTACATTCTTGCAAGCCAGATAACACAGCTTTTTAGGCACGTTAACTAGTTTGAATTGATTTTATTAAACGCAAGGTTTCAAGGTATTCCGATACGAATACCTATATCATCATACCCGATGATGACCATAAAGGGGAGAGGCGAGCAAAGCGCACACTAAGATAAATGCCCTTGCGATTAATTCCCAAACTCAACACGTTCGGCACCACTGCCTTTTAAAATTTCCATCGAACGTTTTGGTATTGAATTATAGCCACTCATATCTGGTTCTGGAAGACCGCTTCCATTTAAATTAACCGGAATCAAACCGTCTTCTAATGAAGGTGGCTCCGGCAAATTCACAATCGCGTTTGGTGGTTCTTTACCATCATTCAACAGATAATCTACATCAGCACCTCTTACCGAGGCTGATTCCGCATCTTTAAAATTACGCAGTGTTAAATGAAACTTACCTACGGTTTGCGCGAGTGTTAATATTTCAGCCTCTTTAGGACTGACAGCCAAGGTTACAGAATTACCGCCTCGTCCTGTTCCATTACTGACGGCAATAACCTGTACTTTTTGCAATAATGTTTTTGTAAAAGCAGTACTATCTTGGGTGAGCGTAGTTAATACATCCACGTACACACCTGGCATTAAAGCACCAGCCAGCGAACCCACATTATCAACACTAATGGTAATAGCGCGATCACCTTGACTCACTTGCAAGCGACCATCGCCACTAGCAATTTTTTTACGGCTTAATGTTTCACCCGCTAAAATAGGAGCAATCGCTGTTTTACCAACCGCTTCTGAAAGACGCGTGACCACAGTTGGTGAGGGACGTGCATCGGTTTCAACCAAGGTAATCATAGATTTAGTAATGGGCTCACCTGGGGAAATATCAAGAACGGCCT
>CAYGPY010000317.1:0-3299 GCA_964351765.1 uncultured Vampirovibrionales bacterium | reverse complement strand
CGTTAATATACTTGTTATCTTCAGTACAAAAATAGACAAAGCTAGCAAAAGGTATGGTTACTGTTGCATGAAGGTCTTGATGATTTTCAAACACATTGCTAAGAATTTTATTTTTTAAGTCAGTGAGATGCTTTTGATAATTTGTATCGCCTGTATAGCCAGCAATTGAGAACTGATTAAGGAGGACATCTATGCGTGTTAAATCTTTGAGTAGAAGCTTACAGTCTGATGAATTCACCTCACTATCATTGATGTTGAGAACAACTTCGCCCTTGTTTTTAATGGCTAAAACAGAATCCATTTGGCCGATCTGGCAATTATAAACGGAAGTTTCAGGAGTGAGTGGTATGGTTTTTCGATGAGGTAATCGCTTGATGTGTTTAAAGCCAAATGCGCGGAGTGCATCGGGTATTTTAGTAGAATTGTTTTCCTGAAATAGCACAACAACTCGTTGTTTGAACTCTTCGGGAAGGGAGTTTAATGTGGGTACATGAAAATGATCGGGATGTTCATGAGAGATCCATAAATAATCAATTTGGTTGTAATAGTCAGGATGCCAATGAGGTTCAGAAAGTAAGTTCCATGAATCATTGAACGCTTTACCTTTCATCCAGGGGTCACACCAGATAACGCAATCACTGGTTTCAATTAAAACCGAGGCATGGGAAATAAGAGTTGTCTTCATGGTCATTACCTAAACTTTTCTTTTAAGGCAAGAAACGGTTTTTCAAAATATGTGTAAGATAAATGTGACATCAGAATGGTGAGTAGGATGGCAGTGATATAAAAAACACCGGTGTTTTGGAGCCATATTGCCGATGTTAACGGAGTTTTTTGAGTTAAGAATAAAATAAAATAAATAGCAACCATATGGTACATGTAGATCCCATACGATCGCTTTCCAAGCCAGTTAAGCCACGGGTGGTCTGTTTTTAGGACGCTGTGCTGGTTGATAGATACTGTAATGATAAGCCAGATATAGAGAAAAGGTAATAGGCTATCAAACAATAGAGGGTTCCATTGGTTTATAGGGGTTGTGTAATGCAAAACAAGAAAACCCAGCAGGATATATTGAAGCCATACAGCCTTAAAAACAGGCAGTGCAAGAAGTTTAGCTTGATGAAAAAATACCGTATAGGCAGCTAACGCGCCACAACCCATGAAGTGGAACTGGAGGGTATTAAAAAACAGATGCCAAGATTCACTGTAATGGAGTACACGTAAATGATTAATAATGTTCAAAATAAAAAATAAGGCGGTTATTAATATTAGAACGGGAAGAAGCTGTTTAATCATTAATTTAAATACAGGTGCCCAAATTAAGTAAAATTGCTCTTCGATTCCAATTGACCAAGTAATGTTCATAATGCCACCAACCTGGTAAAAAGCGGTCATTACATTGGATAAAAATAAAGAATACAGAATAACACCTGTGGAAAGATTGTAATCCATGGGGTAATGTACGCCAATGGAAGGTAGGAATACCCAATAAAGAAATAAACCTAGGCCGACAATTAAAAAATAGAGAGGCCAAATTCTAAGTACACGTCGTATATAAAAGTGTTTTAAATCAATGGTTTGAGTATGTTGATGTTCTTCGAGAAGTAGATAGGTAATGATGAAGCCACTCAAAGTGAAGAAGAATACAACCGCATCATGCCCTTTCCAGAGTATCGGTAAGTTAGGTAAGCTGTTTAGTCCATTTTTGAGCTGTACATTGTGAATGTGGGAGATCACTACAAAGAAGGCGGCAAAAAAACGTAAGGTATCGAGCCCCATAAAATAACGTTGCGGCATTAGTTTAACCTGCGTTTTGTTACGTTTTGTCATAGCTCCATTATTGTAGATGACTAAGGTCGTTATGCCAACCTTGTAATTAGAGGGTAGGTTGAACAATGAGTGATGTTCTACTATCGAACCCAAGTCATCTGTGGCGTAAATGCATCGGAGTTCAAGTCCGGCTTGGCCAATGATTTAATGCTTTTGTATAAGGGTAATGGGCTTAGCGTGTTTTATATAAATATCCTGGTAATTGCAGGCTGGTGGGGGAGACGAAATGCTCACGTAAGAGCGCGATGGCATCATCCCTTAAATCGGCGGCTTCTTGAAGGTGGCTGCCTCCGACTTCGCGTGAATCTTCGGGGTAACCGCTATGCCACAGATACCCTTTAGAGCTGAGTGCATTTTTTATATTTTTAAGCAGTTGGACGGGATTTCGTATGTGTTCGAGCACCTCACCAGACAAAACGATTTGCTGGTTCCCTAAGTCTGGGTACATCTGTGACTCGGTTATGGCAATGGTTTGAACGGGTAGTTTTCTGCGTTGATAACGAAATTTGGCAAAGTCTAGATTGCCACCTTCAATATCACTAATCGTGACGTTGTAGCCGTGAACGGCAAACGCCAGTCCGTAGTCACTGACGCCACAGCCGTAATCAAGCACGTTAATATTTTTGCGCCGTGCAGGTGGGTACAGGCTGTTAAAAAAGCGAAGTAAGACGACGGCTTGTTTGAACCGGGTGTAGGCCAGCATGTGTCGGGTATTACTGGCATAGCGAGCTTGCCTGTAACCATTAAGTAACTTTGTATCGGTTTCCACGCCGGAGCTAAAGGCCTCTGAATGGATAGCTATCTTACTTTCGTCTGACCGGTCCGAGAGGACTTGTGAGGCAGGGATTTGATAGAATTCAGCCAGCTCATTAAGGCGATCTTCAAACACATCAATAGACGCATTGCTGCAGGTGAGTCGGGCAAGGTCGTCTTCACTCATCTTAAGGCTAGGCTTGTCCCAAAGCCACAGCTTAAGTTTGCCGAAGCGTTTTTCAAAAGAACGTTTAATATTCATAATAGCGCTATCTTTTCACATGCGATCTCGTGCCGTCAAATAAATTGTTTCTGGATGGCGTTGATTAAAGAAAATTTCAAAATAGACGATGATATAAGTATCAAAAATACAACCCAGAATGATGTTGCTAATGACCGATAGATTGTTACTATTTGGACATAAAAGGGCAATTGGGCCCCTTTAATTTGTTTTTATTTAAGTAGAGATAGTTTTAAGGAAAAACACAATGAATCCGCTTCAATTCAATGGAATGCCAGGCCAGCCAAAAGGCCCCGGCCAACGACCTAAATCGCCGTATCACGATCAATTGATGCAATTGGGCATTAAGCCCACCGGTACGGCTCAAGGTGATTTGGCTGCGATTCAGGCTGCTCAGCAAAGACAACACACAGAGGCAACCAGTAATCACGACGGCAAACAACCCAAAAAACCAAAACTCCCAAACCCCAACCCG
>CAYGPY010000316.1:0-3360 GCA_964351765.1 uncultured Vampirovibrionales bacterium | reverse complement strand
GAATACGACGGTGGCGATGATGGCTATGGAGAAGGTGATCCTCACTTTATCGGCTTTGATGCAGATAAGGCTGATGGTTGGCAGTATGACGTTATGGGTGAAGTCGGCAAAGTCTACAGCATCCTAAGCGATCAAAATGTACAAGTGAACGCCAAGTTTGACGAATGGGGCAACCCCGATCAAACCGTTATGGGTGAACTTGGATTCACAGTAGGTCAAGGTGCAAACGCATCCCAGATCTCCTTTGATGCGCAAAACGATGATGCATCGTTAGCAACATCAACACCAAAATTAAATGGTACTGACATAACAGCAAATGAAGAAGTTGAACTACCTGATGGTTCAACCGTACTTTGGGATGGTAAAAATAAACTAAGTGTTACCACAACTGAATACACCTTTAATGCTGTTCGAGCAGACAGTAGAAACGGTGGTCACTTTAACCTTACCACCAGCATTAACGAAGATGGCCCTTGGCAAGATTGGGTTGGTCCACACGGTATTCTTGGTCAAACCGCTGATGGCGATGGCGATGTTCGTGTTGGTGACCGTGGCAAAGGCGCCCAAGGCGGCGGTGCTCTTGATGTACTAGAAGCCGATGGTGACATCGTTCGTAGTGAACGTGGCGATAAATCAGCACACACCCACTACGAAGTAAAAAATGGCTTGTTTGGTACATTAGACAACGCCTTTAACCGCTACGGTGTTGAAGTGCACGAAATTATGAGTGCTGACACTGATGGCGATGGTAAACATGAAATCTTCCAAGCCTTTGGTGAAGACGGTACCATTCTCTATCAAAAACCAAATGTTGACTTGGATGAAATTGAACTCACCTCATCGCTTCAAGGTCAAAACCAAACCATTGTCGCTGATGCTGAAATTACAGATGAAGTTGAAAACACAGAAGCTGCGGGTGGCGGTACGGGTGAAGTGGATGAACCCGAAGCTGTACCAACAGTGACAGCAGCAGATAAAACGGACGATGACACTGAGCTTGAAGATATTCCTGTTAATAATGATCCTGCCGTACAAACCGGTGGTCAAGTAACAGGCTGGCCAGATGTACCTCAAGCAGGGTATCCTGTTAATTCAAATATGGTTAAAGATGCGCTGACAGCCATTGATGTATATACAACCGGCGTAATGACCAATGCCTACCCAGGTAATGTTGGTGATGGTGAAATTACCAAAGCAAATATTGATGAATACATTGCTCATAATGAACGATACGCAACAGGCAATAGCACCATCCATAAAAACATTGCTCACGCTAAGTTTTTACTGGAAAACTACGATGCCTTCCGTGAACAAATAGCAACACCTGGTGTACCAGGAGGAGACCATCAGTTTGTCTTGAAGGAAACCATCAACACATCTGATGTTGATCGCGTTGCCAATGTTGATGGCGTCGCTGGTAGCATTACTAAAAACGATGTTGACGGTGTGACGATTGCACCACTACCACCGGCACCTATCTTTATCCCTACGGCAGAGTTGCCAGTAGGCACAGAAAGATTAACAACAGCGTTTAATGCTGTGGATGCCTATACCACACCAGTAGGTATAACTAATGCTGTTCCGGGCACTGTATTTGGTGATGGTGAAGTTACGGCAGCCGAATTACAAATGTATATTGATGACCACTCTAACGAGTCCTTCGCACAAAACACGCAAGTATTAACAAACGTGGCTCATGCTAAAACGTTACTCGAAAACTTTGGGAAGTTCATTCCTGATGTTGACGATACACCGGATGCACCTGTGGGTGATCAAGTATTCTGGATCACAGCGGCTGACATTACCAGAGTGGCTGCCGTAGATGGTAAGCCAAGTTCGATTAGTGTGGATGATTTTGCAACAGTGGGTCAACCACCTTTACCACCTGCACCAATCGTCATTCCTACAGCAGAATTACCTGTCGCTACAGAACGACTTACAACAGCGTTTAATGCTGTTGATGCTTTTACGTCTGATAACGGTAATGTGACACAAGAAGAACTCCAATCCTATATCTTTGAACATTCTAATGAGTCCTTCTCACAGAACACACAAGTTCTAACCAATGTCGCTCACGCTAAAGTGTTACTCGAAAACTTTGGGAAGTTCATTCCTGATGTTGACGATACACCGAATGCACCTGTTGGTGATCAAGTTTTCTGGATCACAGCAGCTGACATCACTAGAATAGCGGCTGTCGATGGCAAGCCAAATTCGATTGGTGTGGATGATTTTGCAACAGTGGGTCAACCACCAATTCCACCACCAATGCCCCCAGTACCAGAACCGATTGCAACAGCTAGCTTCCCTGTTAATACTAACAAGTTGTTAGCAGCCTTGCAGGACGTGGATAGCTTCACGACACCAATCGGTATTCCTGAACAGAACCTACCGGGACCTGACGGGTTTATTACTCGTGAGAACATCCAAAGTTATATCGACAGTGTTGAACCGCAAGCCAACAAGAGCGATCAGCTCACAGAAAACGTGGCACACGCGAAGTTCTTGCTCGAAAACTTTGATGCCTTCTTCCCTAAAGACATCCAAACCTTTGCACCGCAAACACAAATTAGTGCAAATGATATCAAACGTGTTGCTGGTGGTGACGGACGGAGCAGAACCATCTCACGTAAGGATATTAAAGGCGGTAACACGGTTCCAAACCCAACACCAACACCGGGGCCAAATCCAACGCCTGGAACATATCCACAGCCGCAACCGCCAATGCCAGGACCTTATCCAGGACCTCCAGGTAATCCATTTGCACAAGTTATTCAGTTCTTTCAAACCATGATGATGCAACTCTTCCAAATGTTCTTCGGATTCTTCAGAAGATAAGCATCACTCATCAATGGACTAACTATAAAAAACTTATATTTAAGAGAGAGAGCAAAACCCCCGATGAATTAACATCGGGGGTTTTAATCATAGATATAATTACAGTCTGAAAGAGCCTAGTAGGCTTGCTTCCAGAACGCATCTTCCACTTGAGCAACAGGCACGTCTTCGGCTTCAGAACGAATGGCCACGTTGTTTGGTGTGAAGATAAACACGCCATCGCCAATACGTTGCTGATGACCATCAAGGGCATGGGTTGCACCTGATAAGAAATCAACCACACGTTGTGATTGGGCAGTGTCTAACATATGCAAGTTCAAAATTACGGACTTACGGCTACGCAAGTGCTCGATAATTTCGAGTGATTCTTCGAACATACGAGGCTCAATCACAACGACTTGTGATTTATTGCTGTTTGGATGTTCAATTACTTTTGGGCTACGACGGGGCTTTACATCCATTACTTCAGTCTCCTGACGAACGGCTTGTTGATGATGACGAAAATCAAATTCATCTTCCAAT
>CAYGPY010000315.1:0-3368 GCA_964351765.1 uncultured Vampirovibrionales bacterium | reverse complement strand
ATATATGCTTTTGCTGCGTTTGTATCTTTGTTCCAATCAGAAATGCGCTGCAGTTTAACAGCCTGTGCATTGGATGAGATGGTCAGACATAAAAAGCTTGTCATCATGCAAACGCTTAACCAATATAACTGTTTTGTCATTTCAAGGGCTCCTCAGTTTTTGTAGAGTTTTCTGGACAAAAACCCTTATAAAAATTGGACTGATGTTTATAAATTAGTTTGCCTTTCGCTGGAAAGGCAACATATTTGGTGTGCGGTTGATTCAAAATCACCTTATGCTTCATGTTGAGCATGGTGGTCCCATCAGAGCTGTAAAAAACGTGTTCCTTGCAGTTGTAGCCTAGTGTGGTTAGTGAAATACCATCGGCACTGCCTGTGCGTTCATTGCGCATCACGCCGCTTACCTTCATAAATACTGTGCCATTTTTATCCATTGTTTTACTAGCAGGGTTTGCCATCATCGCGTCACGAGCAGTACTGGTTGTCACATCAATCATGGTTTCTGCATAACTTACCATTTGAAACCCTATTGAAAGTAAGCATAGAAGACTTATTTTAAGAAAAATATGACAATAGGTTTTGGAAAAATACGTCATTGCAGTACCTGGCTTGGTTTAGATGGATGATTAGTGAGTGCTTACTGGTGTGATAGATTGGGCATAATTGCAAAAACCATCCACGAATTTTTTTTCAGGAGCATCAAGTGCTCTAAAGTTAATTGTTTTGCTGTACTTTGTGTGTGGCTTATTAACCGTAATTTCTTTTTTCATGTTGTAGTTGATGATGCCATCAGAGGTATACATATCTGTTGTTTGACAATTAAAACCTATCCAAACAACAGCAACACCATCAATGGGGCCTGTAAAATCTTTACGGGCATAAGCTGTCGTTTTCATGTAGACAACACCATTTTGCTCATGACGTGTTTCCAAATCAGCATACATGGGGTCACCATTTCCTGAAAGTGTTACATCCACCATTTTAACAGCATGGGCATGTAAGCTTGAGGATAAAAAGAATGCCGTTAGGCTCAACAGTAATAAAAACGAAGCAGGTTTGAGTTTAATCATTAGGGTCTCCAATTTAAACTGAGGTCATCATAGAATTTATTTAGGTCCACAAAAACCTTTCCCGAGTTTGCTATATCTTGCTGAAATAGGTGTTGAGCAAGTTGTTTTCATATATTTAGTGTGAGTAACATTTTTAATTAGCTTACCTTCTAAATCAAATTGTTTAACCCCGTTTGAGATATAGAGATCGCCTTGCTCACAATCAAAGCCCATCGACATTAATGCTGTACCGGCAAGTTCGCCTTGAAGACCGGTGTCGGTGTCTTCTCTCATATAATGGGTTGTGTTCATAAAAACAATGCCGTTTTTTGCTTCGCTTCGGCTGTCTAAATCGCCATACATTGGGTCATCATTATCGGGCAGTGTGATATCCACCATTTTGATCGCCTGAGCCTGCAGGCTTAAACATAAAAAAAATGCCGTTAGACTCAACAGCAGTAAAGACGAAGCAGGTTTGAGTTTAATCATTATGATCTCCAGTTAGATACATCATTTTAAATTATCGGACGGTTAATTTATATCTTTAATTGATAAAAGAGTGAAACGCCTCTTGCTCTTATTGTAATAGTGCTAAGCCTCAATATGAGCCAGACTATAGGCGGGGGCTTTATTTTTGTGTATTATTAAGCTAATCAAATGAAATCAAACGCATTGTTCGCCTTAATCCATTGCTGTTTGAGCCTTTTAAGGGTATTGTCCCTAAGGTAACCATTTATAGAAAATAAACAATACTATCTAGAGAGAATTTGTATAAGAGGACACCCCTTCTATGACATTGACGATTGATGTGACCGAAGATAAATTTGGTCTTGATGAACAGCAACGTATGATCCGTGACATGGTCCGTGATTATGCCAACAGTAGTGTTGAGCCACGTGCTAAAGAGATTGACCAGAACTGTCGCTTTCCAACCGAAACCTTTGACGAGCTAGCCGAAATGGGCTTACTCGGTGTACCGGTTACTGAAGATTTAGGTGGCGCGGGTGCGGACTACTTAAGTTACGCCATTGTGATTGAAGAGTTGGCTCGTGTCTGTGCTTCAACCGCATTAGGTGTTGCGGCACACACCAGCTTGGTAGCGATGCCATTATTTTTGTTTGCCAATGATGAGCAAAAAGAGAAATGGTTAGTGGATGTGGCCAGCGGTAAAAAGCTGGGTGCCTACGGTTTAACCGAACCCAATGCGGGTAGTGACTCAGGCGGAACGGAAACCATGGCTGTAAAGCAAGGCGATAAGTACGTTTTAAACGGTACTAAAATCTTTATTACCAATGCCAACTACGCACAAACCTTTATTGCCACGGCGGTTACTGAAAAAGGTGTGGGTACACGTGGTATTAGCGCCTTTGTTTTCGATCGTGAAACACCGGGTTTTTCACTCGGTACCAAGGACGAAAAAATGGGCATGCGTGGATCGGACTGGGGTACGCTTCAGTTTGATAACATGGCATTGCCGGCTGATGCCTTAATTGGTGAAGAAGGCAAAGGCTTTAAATACTTTATGCAGACCCTTGATAATGGCCGTATTAGTATTGGTGCCCTAGGTGTGGGTATTGCTCAAGGCGCTTACGAGAAGGCGCGTCAGTACGCTAAAGAGCGTGAGCAATTTGGTAAGCCGATTGCGGATTTCCAAGCGATTCAGTTTATGTTGGCCGATATGGCCATGGAAATTGAAGCCGCTCGCTTGTTGGTTTACAACGCAGCGCGCTTAAAATTAGCGGGTAAGCCATTCACCAAAGAAGCCAGCATGGCGAAATTGTACGCTTCAGAAGTGTCAAGCCGTGTGTGCAACAAGGCCATTCAGATTCACGGTGGCTACGGCTACACCAAGGACTTCCCAGTTGAGCGCTACCTGCGTGATGCCAAGCTGTGTGAAATTGGTGAGGGTACGTCTGAGATTCAGCGTATCGTTATCGCTCGCCAGATTCTGAACGAAGTTTAAGTTTCTAGATTAATAAGTTATTTAAAACGACTCGCTTAAATCAAAGCGAGTCGTTTTTTGTTGGTTTTTTGCCGCCTCAATTCTACAACTGGTTATTTATTTGGGCTTGATGGGGACTGTTATGATCTCCTGAAATTGGTATTCTATATATACGATCGTTTGAGATAGAACGTAGTTCAAATTAGTTTTTTTGCGCAACGTGAAGCGCTGTTGCGCGTCAATTGTGCCTAGAGAAAAAGGACTGAGCTTGTAATTAAAGTTCTTCCTTTTTAAACCCCCTTGCCCAAAGTGGTAGAGGGGGTTTCTTTTGCTTTTAACGGCCGAATTTAGTAAAATAAAACTCTCGAAGGTTTACGC
>CAYGPY010000314.1:0-3388 GCA_964351765.1 uncultured Vampirovibrionales bacterium | reverse complement strand
GCTTCTGAGGGTACCGGTGTTATTGCTGGTGGTGCAGCTCGTGCCGTTCTTGAATTGGCGGGTGTTGGTAACATCTTGTCCAAGTCATTGGGTTCAAACTCACCACTTAACGTAGCCCGCGCTACATTGTTTGGCTTGAGCGAGCTTAGAAGTTTTACTCAAATTGCTCAAGCTCGTGGTAAGACTGGTCCTCGCGACATTCTTATTAAACAGTAATTTTTCTTATATCAATTTTTTAACCTATCAATTTGGAGTTATCACTCATGTCTGCTGACAACAAGAAAAACCTAAAAGTAACCTTGAAAAAGAGCTTACTTGGACGCCCTGATAAACATGCCCGCGTGGCACGTGCTTTAGGCATTAAGAAAACCCAGCGTCCTGTGTTCCATCACGACAGCCCTATTATCCGTGGGATGATTAATAAAATTTCTCACCTTTTAGAAGTGGAGACCGTATAACATCATGGCTAAGAAAATAGAAGAAGCATTAAATAATTCAGAGTTACCTCAAGAAGGTATCACTCTAGGAAACCTACGCCCCGCAAGAGGCGCCGTGCGTGCAGCATTGCGTGTAGGCCGTGGACACGGCTCAGGTGCTGGTAAAACTTGTAACCGCGGTCACCGTGGTGAAGGTCAGCGTTCTGGTCGTTCCAAGAAACGTGGTTTTGAAGGTGGTCAAATGCCTTTGTACCGTCGTATTCCTAAGTTTCGTCGCTTTACCCCTCCTTACCAAAAAGAGTGGTTAGTGTTGAACGTAAAAGATTTGCCTAGCTTAGTGCTGGGTAACGAAACCGACATCACCTACGCATTGTTGCGTGAGCGTGGCTTTATGAAATCAGGCCAACACGGTCTTCGTATTTTGGGTACGGGTGAAATGTCCCAAAAACTCAACATCGAAGCCCACCACGTTAGCCCATCGGCAATGGAAAAAATCCAAGCTGCTGGCGGTTCGGTGATTATCGTTGAAGATCCGTTGAAAAACTTGAAACAGCGCAAGCGCCTTCAAGCAAGAGAAGCGGCTAAAAAAGCTTAAGACGTTCATTTCAACGAATCCTTTAAATTTTTAAAAAGAGACGGCTTCAACCCCGTCTCTTTTTATTTGATGCAATTCACAACAAAAACACATGCGCCTGCGCTATGTTCAGGCTATAATATGAACTTATTAAATGAGAGTTATTTTTGATCTGACAGATCCTGATGGAGGCTTAACAAGTGGCAAACCCTAACAACCCTGGTATTGGTGGCGTAATCTCTGCAGCAGGAGGCGGCGGCGTTCGTAATCTTGTTGATTTGTATGCCATGTGGGAAGCCTCTGGTTTAAATGAAAAAATTCTATTTACCCTTGCCATGATTGCCGCTTATCGTTTTGGTGCGCAAGTTCCTGTATGGGGCGTTGATGCCACAGCCATTCAGGCTCTTGCTGGCAACCAACTATTGGGCTTCTTGGATATGTTCTCTGGTGGTGCGTTAACCAGCGTATCCATTATGGCGCTCGGTATCGGGCCTTACATTACCGCCTCAATTGTAATGCAACTTTTAACCGTCGTGATTCCAAAATTGGAAGAACTTCAAAAAGAAGGTGGCGAACAAGGCCGTCGTGAAGTATCCCAGTACACACGCTATTTGGGTGTTGCCTTAGCGGTACTGCAATCAACCTTGGTTCTTAAATTTATTGGTAGTATCCCCGGCGCGCTTGAAGTCACCACAAACCCTTATTTCTTCTATCCGTGTGCCGTCCTGTCATTAACGGCGGGTGCTATTTTTGCGATGTGGCTTGCTGAAATCATTACCGAAAAAGGAATTGGTAACGGGGGCTCACTGCTCATTTTCGTTGGTATCATTTCGGCCATTCCGCTTTACTGGGGTCGCACCATGGACTTGGTTGCAGGCAACCAAGAAAAATCCTTCTACCTTGCCATTCTATTGGTTATTTTCTTGATCACCATTGGTCTGATTATTATTCTGCAAGAAGCCGTGCGTAAAATCTTTATTGTGAGCGCCAAACGCCAAGTTGGTAATAAGATGTATGGCGGACAAAACACGCATATTCCTTTCAAGATTAACCCTGCTAGTGTCATGCCTATCATTTTCGCCTTTGCTGTGTTGGCCTTTCCGGCTACCATCTTTCAGGTGCTTCAGCAAGGTAACCCTCAAGGCTTTATGCTTGAAGTGGTTAAGTTCTATGGCCGCTACTTAGCTCCAGGTAGCTGGGGCTACATTGGCGTTGAATTCAGCTTAATCGTTTTCTTCACGTTCTTCTACGCCAGCATCATTCCAAGTATGCAGCCAAAAGAAATTGCTGAAAACTTGAAAAAGCACGGTAGTGCCATTCCGGGTATCAAGCCGGGTCGCCCAACCGCAGAAAAACTAGAAGAAATTCTAACCCGTGTTACCTTTATTGGTGCGTTTGGATTGGCTGCCATCACCTTAATTGCAAGTGGTGCAACCAGCATTACAGGTATTACAACTCTTCAGGGCTTGGGTGCAACGTCACTCATCATTATGGTTGGTGTTGCTCTTGATACGGTGAACCAAGTGAAAGTTCACTTGTTGTCTCGCCAATATGAA
Organism: uncultured Vampirovibrionales bacterium; assembly: GCA_964351765.1. Taxonomy (GTDB): domain Bacteria; phylum Cyanobacteriota; class Vampirovibrionia; order Vampirovibrionales; family Vampirovibrionaceae; genus CAYGPY01. The sequence goes on along the minus strand of CAYGPY010000314.1, from coordinate 821 downwards.
GGCTTCCTGAAATAAGTTTCAACGTTAACTAGCAACAATTTATTGATATCGTTAAGCCTCTTGAGTTTTGATGATGACACAAAACGGCTCAAGTGGGATAGGAGAGAGGGATCATGACCACAAGCAATCCGTTGCAAGGCAAATTGATTCTGCCATTTATTGCCCCACCCAATGGCGGCAAAGGCACCCAAACTAAAATCTTAAACGACCAATACAATCTACCCACCTTTGATATGGGTGGCACATTGCGCAAAGTTCGTAAAGACGAACCTAACTCAGATCTAGCGCAAGAACTATCAAGCTATATGGACCAAGGTAAACTGGTTCCTTTAGCTACATTGATGAAGGTTTTCAAAGTGAAATTTGAAGAACTTGCCGCCAGTAACCCTAACGCCAAAGGCTTTATTTTAGATGGCTTTCCTCGTAGCCGAGAACAAGCCGATGCTTTGATTGGCTTATGCCAAGAATGGGGCGCGAACATTGCCAAGGTCATTTACCTCAATGTGAGCAACGCCATCGTGAAAGATCGTTCTACCGGTCGCCGTTTCTGCACACAAGACGGCTCACACGTTTACAACGTGGGGGCAAACGCACCCGAAAAGCTACGTCCAACTGCCAAGAAAACCAACGCCGATGGCTCGGTAGCAACCGATGACAAAGGCCGCGAAATTTGGCTTTGCAATAAAGAGCAAGCTGAACTCGAAGTACGCAAAGACGATGAGCCTGAAAAGGTTGAAGTGCGCTTAAACGAATACCGTGAGCAAACTGAGCCTGTTATTCAGTTGTTTAAAGACCGCAACGAGCTTGCCGAAGTAAACGGC
>CAYGPY010000313.1:0-3394 GCA_964351765.1 uncultured Vampirovibrionales bacterium | reverse complement strand
ATTCGGAATCTCGACAATTGTACCCACTTTGAGCTTTTTAGAAGGACGCATCATCGCCGACCACACGTGAGGATCCTCACCGGAGGGATTGAGCAACAAAATTTCAACCGAACCCGAATGGCCTTTGCGGTTACCAGAAAAGCGAGCAGGCAACACTTTGGTGTTGTTGGCCACAATACGATCTGGGATTTTAAGGTAATCCGGCAAGTCATAAAAATAACCGTGACGAATCTCGCCCGTCTTACGATCAACGATCATCATCCGACTCGTATCACGCTCATCAAGAGGATACCGAGCAATCAACTCCTCAGGCAACGGATAATCATAATGGCCTAAAGAAAGCCCATCCAACCCCTCTTCAAGAAATCCAAAGGGAGGGGTGCAGGGGAGGGAACGGCCCCTGCCCAACATATCTATTTCAGAACCAACATCAACCATAAGAAATTCTATCGTTTACCAAACTCTAACTTCGTAAAAGTCGCCACGCCATCGATTTTAATCACATTGCCATCAAAATCAATGTCTTGAGCAATAATACGAAAATGCTTTTTACCAAAACGTTTTAAATCGATCATGCGGTTCAGTTCTTTTTCAATCACGCTCATCACATCCACAGGAATAGGGAGTTTTGATTCTTGTGAGGAAATCTTTAGATCTTTAAATTTAAGATTACCTTCTTCACTCACCATCAACTTACCCAATGCTTCCATAGGCAACGCCAAGTTACCACCAAACACAATGGTTAAGTTCAAACGAACGCGATCACGGCTCAACACATCCAGCTTAGGATTTGAGAGCGTGAGCAGTTTCATCCCACCAGTTTGTTTTGCCAAGCGTTTCTCAATGGATTTAATGTTATCAGGGTGTGTTAAAAAATTATTGAGGGACTCCTCACTAACGTGTACCTTCACGGCACCAGTAATGGCTTGGTCTAGCACAAAGCGCTGATGATTCATTAATTCAAACGGATCAAAGGAAAACGCTTGGGTTGTAATCAAAAGCTTATCCACCCAGATGCGATCAAATTCACCATCACGCACATCAGCCACAAGCGCACTCAGCGTACCATCGTGGAAGTTAATATGATTAGCGGTAAGAGCAACCTTACCCACTTTAAAGTCAGAGAACGTACCCTTATCAATTTCAACCTTTACGGCATCAGCACTACTATTAGGCAGATCCACAGCAGACACACCCACTGATAAAGCTTGTTGGCCTTCAGCAAAAACGGCTTGGTTAGAAGAGAAGCAGAGTGCTCCTAAAACCAATGTGGTTAGAACAGTCGCATTTAGTTTTTGAAGGATGTTGGTTGGCATAATAAACCTTTCTTAAAAATCGTGATTGTTATCGAAATCTTGTTGGCACTCTAGTGAGAACCGTTCTATTTGAAAAGACGACATCGAGCTATAATGTTCATTTTTAATTTTCTGGTGGAGCAAGCCCAAGTGATTTAAGGAACTCACGGTCTTTACGCCAATTCTTTTTAAGGCGAACCTGCAATTCCAAATGCACTTTGCCTTCGACCATCGTCTCGATATCTTTGCGGGCTTCGATGCCCAATTGTTTAATCATACTTCCGGCCTTACCCACTAAAATTCCTTTTTGCGATTCTTGATCCACAAACAAGGTGGCCGAAATGCGGGTGAGATCTTTTTGGTTTTCACCGGTGTTGGGTTCAATAAAGGTGTTAATGGCAATGGCCACACTGTGTGGGATTTCCTCACGCGTGTTGCGCATCACTTTTTCACGAATGATTTCGGCTGTCATCTCACGCATACGCTGATCGGTGACCGCATCTTCATCGTAATATTTAGGGCCCTCTGGCATTTTACGAACCAGCGTTTCGGTAATGGTGTCTACGTGCTTGCCGGTTAAGGCTGAGGCCAATACCACTTGAACTTGAGCATCAGGCACGTCTTTTAGAAGGTGTTTGTAGGCACTTAAATGGCGCTCACGTTTCTCAGGATCTTTGAGCAGATCCATTTTATTGACCACACACAGTAAAAACTTATCCTCGGCCAGTACTTTTTTAATTAGCATACTGGCAACCCATTCGTCACCACGACCCGGAATCACACCGCCATCTACCACCATCACATAGGCATCGGCTTCTTCAATGGCCGCTTCGCCTTCGGTGGTGAGGTATTCACCTAGCTTATCCAAGGCTTTAGAAAAACCAGGGGTATCAAAAAAGATAACTTGACCTTTATCGCTGGTGACCACGCCTTTAATTCGGTGGCGTGTGGTTTGAGCCACCGAGGAAGTGATGGCTATTTTTTGACCCACCACGCGATTAAGCAGCGTTGATTTACCCACATTGGGGCGACCACACAAGGCAACAAATCCAGAGCGAAAAGGCATATAAACGAGGTTTCCAAAGGTAATACGTGAGGGATGTCGACTCAAACTACGTCAACTGTAGTCCTATTGTAGTCAAAGCATAGGCAAAGCGCTATTAAAATATAGAATAGAGTTATAATGGCCTCTATCTTGAATTGTAAACAATGTTACAATAGAGGGAAGCCCCTACAAACAGGCATTTTATAACGATTTATACTATGCACTTAAAGGGGCTCTAAGTTTAAAAAACCCGTTAGCGTGGAACCATAAGGACAAGTGAGTTGCTAGCTCACTTTGTTAACTGTTGAAATAATGTCCGAGAGAGATAACAACAAAAATAATAATAATGACCGCATCGACGGTTCTCTTGGCAATCAGGAGTCGGATGATATGGCAAACGCTGGTGGCTATGGCGTGGTTTCACCCCATGAAACCGTGACCCAAGAAAAATGGATCTATGATAAGTCCAAATCCAAACTGGGCAAGCAAAAGCCCGAGTATGGCTTTACAAACTTTATGCGTGACGTGGTCATTCACTTCTTTTTGTTGGGTGTGTTTATTGCCGTGTGCATCGGGACCAACATTTTATTTAGTTGGATTATTTACACTCTGTTTCAAGACACGTTCTATCCAGAGTGGTGGATGAACCCATTGCAGCTTTATCTCGGCACGTTTATGGCCGGTGTGCTGGCTCGCCTGATGATGGAAGATCACCTGTATAGTATGGGCTTATTTCTGTTTGGCTTTATCGGGATGGTCTTGTTTACGGGTATCGTCTGGTACGACATTCAAGAAGTAGGCGGGGTCTACTCACGCTACATGCCCGACTTGATGGCCGCCTCCACAGAAGACTACCTAGTAGCCGTCCCCTTCATCGGCACAGCAGGCATGCTCGCCTACAAATGGTTTTCATTTAAATAATTGAGCTTAATTATTTAACGTCGAGTGCTGCGATGCCTGGTAGTACTTTGCCTTCTAGGAATTCGAGGCTGGCACCACCGCCTGTGCTGACGTGGGTGTAGCGTTTGGGGTTGATGTTGAATTGCTCAATGGC
>CAYGPY010000312.1:0-3403 GCA_964351765.1 uncultured Vampirovibrionales bacterium | reverse complement strand
GCTTTGTTATGTCGGTAGTTTAGGGAGTTATTAGGAGCAAGGTTTTGCAACCTTCCTTGGAACGCTTGCAACTATCACAATAAATCAAATCGGTCACGAGCACTTAAACCTACGGACAGTACTTTAAACGTTCGTAATAAGTGCGAAATGCGTCACTGTAATAATTAAAGTCGCTCATTCGTGTCTGAACACCTAATAATACGAGCTTATCACGAGGCTCTGGTTGTAACAAGGCCAGTTTTATTGGGTTTTAGCGGGTTATGTATAGCCTCAAGTAGATAGCTGGAATGTTAAGAAATAAAAAGTATGCTACATAGTAGATATTTATTCTTATGTATTTTGTGCTGTTTGATGGGCTTAAGAACCCAATAAAAGGCTAAGTATCAAAATATAAAAAGCGGGTGGTTTTCTCAAGTTTGAACTTCATCTTTTTGAGGAACGGTTTTACCGACCAGTAGTAAAAAGACAACGATCGAAACGAACCCTAGTAATAAAGCCCAACCATTACTTAATCCCATAGCTGCGGGTACGTACCCACATAGCGCAGCGATGATACCCACCGTTACTGCGTAAGGAAGCTGGGTTTTAACGTGGTGGATGTGATCACACCCCGATGACAGCGAGCTCATGATGGTGGTGTCCGACAGAGGTGAGCAATGGTCACCAAAAATAGCGCCGTCTAATACAGCCGCCATACTAAGGATGGTAATTAGACCATACGCTGAGCCATCTAGCTGATAAGCGAGCGGAATGGCAACCGGTAAAATAATCCCCATTGTTCCAAAGCTGGTGCCAATGGTTAGCGCCGTCACGGCTGAAACACCAAAGATAAGCACGGGAAACATGGTGGGCTGGATCATATGACCTGCAATCGAAACAATATACTCTCCCGAATGCAATCCATCAACGCTTTGCTTGAGTGACCAAGCCATCACTAAAATTGAGAGTGGGAGTAGGCTCGTTTTAAGCCCTCCGAGTAGGGCTTTTCCAATAGCGTTTAAAGAAACCTTGGCCACAGCGTAGGTGAGAAAGCATGATGTGATGAGCCCTACGCCGCCAGAAATGGCCAATAAAATGGTGGCGTTGGGGATGGCAGTAACAATGAGTTGCCATGTATTTAGGCTCAATAACGAGTGCCCTTCTGAGAGTAGCCCTAGGCCATTGCCGCTATAAAACAAGAGCGAAAATAAGCACCCTACCAATGCCAGAATCGGAAAAATGGCTGTTATTAAACTGATTTTTGCTGCGGGGTCGGCTTCTTGGGTTTCAAAAGAAAATTGATGCAATGGTGCGGCATCGGATTGTTGCAATGCACCCGTAGTGCGAGCCCGTATTTCGGCCGTTAGCATGGGGCCATAGTCTCTTTTAAGCAGTATGTGTGAGATGACAAAGAACAAGAGAAAAATACAGTAGAACCGAAACCCTAACGCATCGAGAAAAATAGCATAGCCGTTTTTTCCGATGTTTAACGAGGCGGATAAGTCGGAAAACAAGCCGACTTCATAACCAATCCAACTGCTAATAAAGGCCAGTCCTGAAATAGGGGCGCTTGTGGAGTCAACCAAGAACGCGAGTTTTTCTCGACTGATTCGGTGTTGATCGGTAATGGGACGCATTGTATTACCAATGATGAGTGTATTGGCGTAGTCATCTATAAACAAAACCACACCCATCAGGGCAGTGATGAGTTTGGTGGAGTAGGGGCCTTTGGCATAACGCTTGAGATGGATCGCCACGGCTTGGAACCCACCACTAACCATAATCATGGCGATCATCATGAGGATGCAGGTAATAAAAAACAGAATTCGAAGGTTACTTAGATTACTGACCGACTCAATCATATAGCTGGGACCAGCCACTATCGCTGGCAGAAGTGATCCCCACCCAAGGACGGGAATAACCGCTAAAAGCCCCCCAGTAAAGACACCCACAAACAAGCTTAAAATAAGCCGTTTGCTAAACGCAGTAAGAATGATGGCGAGTAAGGGTGGAACAAGGCTATACCAATTTCCGCTGGTTCCATTTTGAGGCGTAAGCATGGCAAGACTAACAAGCACCAATATGACTATCAACAGGCTAAGATAGTATTTTTTACTTGTGTAGAACCCTGTATCTTTAATCATTTAGTATCACCCGATTTGAAAAAAACTAAAACGCCCACTCACATAGTTAGGCTTTTTTATAAAAGAGAGAAGCCAATCATACTATACCTCAATAACGCCATAAATTAGCATCTCACAGTCTGTATAAACTGAAACTGTTTATACAGCTGGGATGACATACGAAAAGATCCTCAAATCACGATACCTCTATATAAGGTCGTAATTAGAGATACCTAGGAAGCAGTTACTTGCTATTAAATAGATTGAATCAGAAAGCACAAACACAGTTAGGCTTAAGTGGATTTAAGCTGTAGCGTAGAAGTTGCAAGGCATTGTACTTAGATTTAATTCAAAGTAAGTCATCGAGTTCTGTGAGAGAATGTTTACAGAGAGAGATGTTATGATTCTGTTCAATTAAATAAGACTAAGGAGAGCATTCCCGTGATTAAATTTATAATGTGTTGTACCCGTCACCCAGATATGACACGGAAACAGTTTCAGGATTACTGGCTGAACGATCACGCACCACTTTTTCAGAAATTTGCAGATGCATACAGATCAAAAAGATACGTACAATGCCATACCCTTGATTCGCCATTAAATGAAGGAATCCGTGAATCAAGAGGGATGATGCAGGCATACGATGGTGTTGCTGAGGTTTGGTTTGAGTCAGAAGAAGAACTCATAGAAGCAATGAGTTCTCCAGAAGGCCAGAAAATCAGTGCAGTCTTGCTCGAAGATGAACCAAAATTTATCGATCACAAGAGATCTACGGCGTTTATTGCTAAGGAATACGAGCTGTAAATAAAGAGTGCTAATAAAGAAATTTTAAATAGAAGAAGCTTCCTGTTCGAATTTCTTCATTACATACTTTACCATCAACAGTGGGGATTCTTTTGTGATCATTTTTATAACACGTTATTCAATAAAGGTTGCTTGAAGCAGTAAGCTTATAACAGCTTGATACAAGAGAGTTTGTTTCATTTCTTTAATTAACTCTTCCTTTAGATCAACCGCTTTTAGCCTGGTACTGACTAATGGATTCATTAAGTCTACTAACCTATTTTTGATTCCGACATCCTGAATCTTATCGGATAGCTTGATTAACTCTTTCGTAATCCCTGGTGCAATTGGAATACTGTCGAACCTGTTTAACCTCGTAACCCTTCCCTTCAAAAAATACAGTGGTGGTAAAGAACGTAAAAAAGAGGGAATGCTACTGTAACAGTCCCGTTCGTAAATCTATAGTTTAAAACGTATCCTATTCAAAATGCTTTTGTTACGATGGCAGTGTTCACTAT
>CAYGPY010000311.1:0-3404 GCA_964351765.1 uncultured Vampirovibrionales bacterium | reverse complement strand
TATAAATCTACGTTTAATTTTGGGTCTTGGGTTGAGGTTTAACTACCCATCTTCACTACAATATCAAACTCACGTTTGGTAACAGGGCATACCGATAATCGACTTTGTTTGATGAGCAGCATGGTTTGAAGCGATTCGGTGGCTTTGATTTCAGCTAGGCTCACCTTCTTTTTTAGTGGCTTAACGGGCGCTATGTCCACGAGAACCCAAGCGCCTTTTTCGTTATCCACGGGGTCGGGGTAATGCTCTTTAATCACCTTGGCAATACCAGCCACGGCTTTTTCAGTCACGCTGTGATAAATCAGCACGTGATCGCCTTTTTTCATCGCTTTCATGTTGTTGCGGGCTTGGTAGTTACGCACGCCGTCCCACATGGTTTTTTTATCTTTAATCAAGTCATCAAAAGAGAATTCACCCGGTTCGGTCTTCATCATCCAATAGTTCATGGTTGTTTCCTTTTTTATAGAGGCTGTCTCTTTAGGGTATCAAAAAGAGAGGGGTTTTTGGAGAGGTTTTTTAAGTGGTATGATGGTGCTTAGGCTTGCAATTGGGTTATTTACCTCTATGCTTGGAACGTTTTATCGTAAACATTGCCTTTCAGGCAATATAAGGGCCTGTTCCTGCCCTTAACCGACCCTGTGATCAATTCTTGGCACTATTATGGATAATAAACACGATAAATTACAGCTCTGTTATGTGGCGGATATTACTAATATCCACGTTCGGCGCTGGATTGATTTCTTTGTTCAACGTGGGCATAAGGTCACGTGCTTAAGTGATAAAGAAGGCACCATGACCGGTGTCAATGTGGTGTTGCTGCCCAATCGAGACAGCTTGCTGGCCGACAAGAAACGCGCCCGTAAGGCCGATGTGGTGAAAGCGCGCGCTAAAGTCATAAAAGCTTATTGCAAAGAGCATCAACCCGATGTGGTGCACGCTATTTTCTTGTATATTAGAGGCTGGTCGGCGGCCTATGCCAATGTGCATCCCTTGGTGATTACACTATTGGGTTCTGATGTCTACTTGCCTAAAGATAATTATCGTAATGGGTTTCACTTGTTTCGAGATAAGTTATTTAACGCCTATAGCTTGCGCCAAGCCGATTTAGTGACCGCCGTGTCCAATGATCTTAAAGTAAAAGCCGAAAAGATGACATTTCATCAGGTGACCACCGAGCTGATTCCGATTGGTACCGATGAAGAATTATTTCAGCCCGATATTGATACCACCGACTTGCGTAAGAAGCTTGATATCGATGACGAGGCCTATGTGGTGCTGAGTCCTCGGCAAATTACGCCGCTCTATAATCAAGACACCATTATAAAAAGTATTCCGATGGTGCTAGAAAAAGTGCCCAATGCGGTATTTGTTTTAAAAGACACCTTTTGTGAAACACCCGAACGTCAAGCGTATGTAGCCAAGTTAAAAGACATGGCTGAAACGCTCAATGTGGATCATGCGATTCGTTGGGATGCTGAAGTCCCTTTAAAAGACTTGCCTGCTTACTATAACTTGGCTGATGTGATTGTTTCGACACCGAGTACAGACGGGATGCCCGTAACCTTATTTGATGCAATGGCCTGCCGAAAACCGGTTATTGTGGGTGATTTGCCCTCGTATAATGACGTGATTATTAACGGCCAAACAGGGGTTCGTGTGCCGGTAAGAAACGAGCAAGCACTCGCCCAAGCGATTACGCGCCTTGCTGAGAATCCTGAAACGGTTCAGCGCATTGTAGAAGAATCGCAAGTGATTCTGCAAGAATACGGCGTGTTCAAACAACAAATGATGCGCATGGATCGTTACTATTACGGTCTAGCGCAAGATTTGCTATCTTCAAAGCCAAGTATCCCAAGATTTATGGGACGCCTGATCTACAGAGCTTTGGTGAATTTAAACTAAATTAAGAACTTTGTTCTTGCGCTGAGCGTACTGCGTAAGAAAGTACACCGGTTGCCACAGATACATTCAATGAATCTACGGCGCCACGCATTGGGATTTGAACCAGTAGGTCGCAATTTTTTTCAACCAGTGGGCTCATTCCTTTGCCTTCGCTACCTAGAACAAGGGCAACCGCCATATCGTATTCAGGCTTGGTATAGTTCACCGATTTTGTATCGAGCGCGCTACCCATAATCCAGTAGTCTTCTTTTTTAAGCGTGGCAATGGCTTGGGATAAGTTGGAGACCATCGCAACAGGAATGGTTTCTTCAGCACCACTGGCGGTTTTTGCAACGGCTTCACCAAAACCAGGGTGGTGGCGTTTTTCAACAATCACACCATCAATATCGGCGCCATCACACACACGTAAAATCGCACCAAAGTTGCGCGGATCCGTGATGTTGTCTAAAAGCAATAACATCGGTTTGTGTTTTGGATGCTGACGGGTTTTTTCTTTGCTAAGTTTAATGAGATCGTATAAGTTTAACAATGGCTTAGGGGATACTTGTGCTGCCACGCCTTGGTGGTTGATCACTTCTTCACTGAGGCGGTTGAGTTTTTCTTTTGGCACCATTTGATAGCTAATACCATTCTTTTTACAGAGCTCAAAAATGGCATCCAAACGACGATCCTTACGAGCTTCTTCGTTAATCATCACCTTGCTCACCCGATCAGGGTTGGTTTCAAGGCAGACTTTAACGCTGTTGCGGCCGTAGATTAAATTAGGGTTATACGTATCGGTATTAATCGCTTCATCCAAACCGTCGTCACGTCTACTTTCAGCACGAGCTGGACGAGCCGCGGGCTTGTCATCGGTATTGAAATCGGAGTAACGAGGACGTTCAGGACGCTCGGTGCGTTGAGGCCGGCCAGGACGATTATTGCGTTCAGGGCGACCACCGCGTTCGGGACGGCCACCACTACGCTCAGGGCGACCAGTAGGACGACCGCCACTACGTTCAGGGCGTTTTTTAAATTTATCATCACCTCGTTTTGAAGGGCGTCCTTCAGGATATTCGGAGCTACGATTAATACTGCTTCGGGTTGTTTTTGGGTTACCGGAGCGTCCGAGTTTATCAAGACGTTCGGAAGCACGTTTTGGGCGAGCGGGTCTGCGGTCACTATTATTACCGCCTTCAAACCCATCAAAGCCGTCTTGACGTAAGTCACGGCGTTTAGCAGGAGGTTTAACGCCACCTCGGCCTCTAACGGGGCGACTAGGACGTTGACGCTTGTCGGTATCACCAAAGCGCTCCATTTTTTCCGATTTGTCAAAGCGTCCGGCTGAAGCTGTGCGTGATTTTGAGGCAGGACGTGATGAGGTCCGTCCTTTGCTAGGGCCAAATTTAGGTTTATCACTTGATGAGAATCGACCGGCTTTTGAACTTGCACCTGCACCTGAGGCGGTTCTGGAGCGGTTTTTTGGGGCGCTGAAGCGCGCGACGATTGACGGCTACTACACC
>CAYGPY010000310.1:0-3407 GCA_964351765.1 uncultured Vampirovibrionales bacterium | reverse complement strand
ATTACATGCTGGGCGTAATGATGGCCGAGCGTGGTCAAACGTTAATGGCTGCTGATTTACTCGAAGAAGCCGCAAAGCGTCGTGGGCAGAATCCTGCTGTGTTTTTAAACTTGGGCTTGGTTTATGAAAATCTGGATAAGCCCGATGACGCCAAACGTGCTTATGAAGGCGCATTAAAAGCAGCCCCTGATTTGGCTCCAGCGATGTACCGCCTGGGCTTGTTGTATGACCACATCGGCGACACACCAAAAGGCATTGAGTATCTTAAAAAGGCGCTTGAGCTTGAACCTGAAAACCATCTTATGCATTACGACATGGGTGTGTTGTATGCCAATGCCGGCGATTTTGAACGTTCAGCAACACATTCAGCTAAAGCGCTTGAAGGCATTAAAGATTTTGCTGAAGCCTATAATAACTATGGTTATGCACTGGCAAACTTGGGCCGTTTTAAGGAGTCCTTAGACGCGGTTGATAAATCATTGGCGTTGAAGCCCGATAGCGCAGCAACACTTGATAGTCGTGGCTATGCCTTGATGGGCTTAAATCGTTATGATGAAGCGATTTCTGATTTTAAGGCAGCACTCAAGTTAGATCCCACCATTGGTGAGATTTATCTGCATATGGGTGAAGCGCTTGAAAAATTAAAGCAAGAAGAAAAAGCATTGAATGCTTATGAAGCCTATGTGGAGCTCTCTCCTAAGGCGCTTGATATTGCGAAGATTAAACAACGCATTCAAAAATTAAAAGCAAATAATAACTAAGTTTGACTTGTTTTAATTTGGCCTGACTTTAAGAACACACTAACAATAATGAGAAAGGACGGATTGTGAAACACGCTACCTTGCCCACAGTAAATTTTTATCGATGTGTTGTCTTCTCGCTGTTGTTGACCGGTTTAATTAGTGTCACCTTTCCTTATTCTGCTTTTGCTCAGAACGCCGATAAACCGGGCTTTAATTCGGACCCAAAGACCGACACCAACTCAGATGGAGACGCCTCTGCGGATGACGAGCAGAATGGATCTCGTACACCTCAGGTGCAACCACGAAAAGAAATTGAACCCAGAAAGCCAATACAAGCTCGTGCCCCCATCCAGCCCAGACAATAAATCTCGCCGACAGACTGGCAAAAAGACGTCCCAGATGCCACCGGCTGAGAAACAATTAATTCTGCCGGAGAACCCTCGTATTGTGCTCACCGGATTTATGGGTGCTGGTAAATCTACCATTGGCCGCATGTTGGCCACTCGGTTGGGATGGCGATTCTATGATACGGATAACATGATTATCAAAGGGTTTAAGGGCTTACCTGTGTCTCAAATTTTTGAACGACACGGTGAACAAGCCTTTCGGGATGCGGAGCTACAAGTACTAAAGGCACTTGGTACCAAGACACACGCTGTTATTTCAACCGGTGGTGGTGCGCTCGGTAGCGATGAACCACTTCAGGTGGCATTGAATTACGGTACGGTTGTCTATCTGTTTGCACCTGTTGAAGTGTTGTACGAACGCGTTATCTATAGCCTAAAGGACCGCCCTATTTTAAATGAAGAAAATACCGAAGGCGTGTTTAGAAATAAATTTGCCGAGCGTGAAGTGTTTTACAACCAAGCGCATTTAAAAATAACGTCAGCCAAGCGTGATCGTAATGAGGTTGTGATTGAGCTTATGGATGCTTTAATGCGTGTGGATGCCGAGCAAAAAGAAAACCAAACTAATACGATAAGTAATGATGCGGAACCGACGTTATGAGTGATTTAAATCAACATAATGATTTGCTATCTGAGGTACTAACGCTTTCTCTTACGCAAAGTGAGCGAAACTATCCAGTGATCATTCGTTCGGGTGTTCTGCCTGAAATTGTCAAGCTTGTTGGTGCCGTATTGCCAAAAACCAAAAAGATAGTAGTCGTTTCTGATGAGACGCTCTCCACCCTTTATGGTGACAAATTAAACACGTCGTTTGATACATCCTCAATTGATATTGAATGGTGTGTTTTAGAGTGTGGCGAAGAACATAAGACACTTGCCTCGGTGCAACGTATTTATGAGGCATGTCAAAAATTTGGCGTGCAACGCCAAGACGCGATTTTAGCATTGGGTGGCGGTGTTGTTGGTGATATGGCTGGCTTTGCTGCAGCCACGTATTTGCGTGGCGTGCATTATATTCAATGCCCAACCACGTTGCTGGCTCAGGTGGATTCCTCTGTGGGCGGAAAAACAGGTGTGAATTTGCCGAGCACTAAAAATGCGGTGGGGGCTTTTTATCAACCGCATTTGGTACTGGCTGATACCGATACTTTATCGACGTTACCTGAACGTGAATGGCATGCCGGCTTGGGCGAGGTGTTAAAGTATGCCTTGATTGAGAAAACGGTAACGCCTCACATAACCGACGACACCTCTTTGTACACTTGGTTAATCGACCATAGTGAAGCCTTGAAAAACAACTCATCTCAATCATCGTTATTGTGGGCAGAGATGGTGACACGGTGTTGCTCGATTAAAGCGGACGTTGTAATGCAGGACGAACGTGAAACAACGGGTGCGCGTGCCCTACTTAATCTAGGGCATACGTTTGCGCACGCCATTGAATCCTTAACAAACTACCAATCGTATCGTCACGGAGAGGCCGTGAGTATTGGCATGGCAATGGCACTGGCTTTTTCAAAACAACAAAACCAAATCACAGAAGATGATTATCAACGTGCTCTGGATTTATTGAGTGCTTATGGTTTACCCGTTTTGTTGCGAGAACCGACGGGCACTTTTTCTGTGGATGCTTTTTTAGAGGTCATGCATCATGACAAGAAAAACACGTCGTCACACATCACACTGATTGTACCGGTCTCGCCGTTGGGTTCAGTTATAAAGCAAAACGATGTGACGGATGCCCAAATTAAAACGGGTCTTACAGATTTTCTATAGCGGGTAAGGGATTTGGCTTTTCGGCGGTAAACATCAACCAGCCTTTAGCACGACCGTAGCGTTGTGCATCAATCAATTCCAAACCAACTTTTTGTAGTTTTTCAAAGGCACTGCCAATGCTTTCAAAGCTAAATGCGGTTTGCGTTGTTTGAATAAAATCACGATCGCCTTGACTGAGGGTTTTATACAGTGGCTGATCTGCACGATTCGCTTGGTTTTTTGTGAAGAGGTGTGAGTAGGTGGATGGTGCCGTGAAGAAGAATTGGCCACCGGGCTTAAGGGCCTGCATCGCATTGTTGAGCAAGCTCATAACACCTTTGGGATCCAAGAAAGGAAGCACATCTTTAGCAATAACAAGATCAAATCTATTCTTGAGATCGTTGGGTAAAGGCTTACTGGTATCAAACAAACGGGTTTGAATACGCTTGCTTTGGCGTGAATTGTTAATACGATCAATGCCATCAGGATTAATATCGGTTGC
>CAYGPY010000309.1:0-3438 GCA_964351765.1 uncultured Vampirovibrionales bacterium | reverse complement strand
CAAACAGGGACACGTCCATTGACGACACAACTTCCTTGTTGTTGGGTTATGCAAGAATCAAATTAATACGTCGAATAAAAAACTACCGGTAAAATAATCGTAAATACCACTATTTTAAAGCGTTCGCTTGCTCTGCTGCAGACACGGAGTCACATAAATATCAACGCCTCACTCTATTATTGTACCTGATTTTAGGGGATTTGTCTTGAGGTTTAGCTTCGGTAGGGGTGTTTATTCGGTTGAGTTTGTTTGGTTTTTTTCTTCTGGTCTATGTCGGCAAAGACAGCACAAAGTTCCCGATTAAAATGCTGATCGGTTTAGAGTGCCTGTTCGTCACGGTTTGGATTGAAGGCTACAGACTGCATGCCTCAGCTTTGGAATCAGCGGCATCGCCAATCAAGTGATCGGGAATGAGATCTTGCTGAATAATGTTATCGAGCGTCTCACGTTGAACAATCACGTGGCTATTGCCGTTTTCAACCATGACGGTTGCTGGGCGAGGGATGCGGTTGTAATTACTGGCCATTGAAGCATTGTTAGCACCCGTACCGTAAACAATTAATGTGTCGCCTGATTCAATTTTGGGTGTGGTGAGGCTATCAATTAATACATCGCCCGATTCACAATATTTACCGACAATGCGAACGGTTTCTTCAGAAGGTTGATTAAGTTTGTTGGCGACTTCGGCAGAATACACGGCTTGGTACAAAGCCGGGCGAATGTTATCACCCATACCACCATCAACAGCAACATACTTACGCACGTGAGGAATATGCTTGGTGCTGCCCACGGTGTATAAGGTCACGCCCGCTGTGGCCACAAGACTGCGGCCGGGTTCCACTAAAATCCGAGGCAGTGGGTATTCAATTTTACTGGCATATTTTCTAACGCGATCAATAACGCGAGCCAAGGCAAAACGCACGTTTGGTGGATCGTCTTCTTCGGTATATTTAATACCGTAGCCGCCACCCAAGTTAAGTTCTGTCATTTCAATGCCGTAGTTCTCTCGGATGTTGTAGAACATATTTAGCATCACTTGAACCAAGTCTTCAAACGGAGATATTTCAAAAATCTGAGAGCCAATGTGAGCGTGAAGCCCTTTTAGATTCAACGTCTCTTTGTAGTCGCTGGCAATCAGCTCAATGGCTTTTGAAAGACGGGTGTTTTCAAAACCAAACTTGGTATCAATCTGTCCGGTTTTAATATAGTCGTGCGTGTGGCATTCAATACCAGGGGTGATACGCAAAAGGATATCGACGATGACGCCTTTTTTCTTAGCAATGTCATCGAGCAATTCAAGCTCGTAAAAGTTATCAACGCTAATCAAGCCCACTTTGTTATGAAGGGCGAGTTCAAGTTCTTCGATGGTTTTGTTGTTGCCGTTAAATAGGATTTTTTCCATTGGAAAGCCAGCACGAATGGCCGTGTAGAGCTCACCACCCGAAACAACATCTAAGCCCATTCCACAGCGATCAGCGAGTTTGCATAAGGCTAAGTTTAAGTTTGCTTTACTGGCAAACAACGGGAGCGCCTCGGCGGGATAATGTTCTTCAAAGGTTTCTTTATAGGCACTTGCCATCGACGTGATGGTTTCTTCATCAAGTACGTAGAGCGGTGTGCCGTACTTGCTGACTAAATCAGGGACAGAAACACCACCCATTTCGATTTCATTATCATCATTGACCTGCCACGTTTTTGGCTTTACGCTGAGGTTCGGTGAGCTTGAGGCATCAAATTCTTGATTTGTATTGGACGTGCTGGACATCGCGAGCGCTCCTTCTAAAAGTAGGTATTAACTAAATCTTTGGGGCATAGAAAGTAAGAGAGGTATAAAGTTACAGGACGGCAGTAGCACCACAACCTGTACAGGTGTAGTTTGGTGCACCAAGAGAGTCTAATCCACGGTAGCTCATCGTGTCACCACATTTGCACTTTACTGATTTTTTATCAGCTCCGGCATCGCCACCACCTTGGCAGGCGGTACTCATGCAAGTGTAGCCGTCATCGGTTTTTGCCATACGGCCATTACAGCTTTCGCAATAGGTTGCCATCGTCGATAGAACTCCTTAAAAAAATCAATAGTGTGAATAGGCTCTATTGTACGAAATAAAGCGTGTTACACAAGAGAACGGTGCAATTCAAAAGTAATCGAGGACTATGCTTTATGTGGTTAATGAGCTTAAAGGATGGATGGTGAATGGCCTTCGAGGCTACTGAACAAGAATGGATTGTCGGGAAATTCTTTTTTCTCGGCTTCTGTTTTAGCGTCACCCTTTTTCTTTAGTTTTTCAATTCGTTTCTTTTCACGTTCACGCCGTTTTTCTTCCTCGTTGGGGTCTTTCTTTAGGGCATACACAGGTTCAATCAAGTCGGTGTACACATGCCCTAAATCAGGAAGCTCATCAGGATGGAGGCGTTTTCTATCGTTTTCGTCAATGGGAAGGGTGGGTGCTAGTGGCACACCTTTAAGGCTCATTAAGTAAGGCATCATCCACGGGGACACACTACCGGCATTTTTGTATTGTGAAAACAAGCGTTGAGCGGCCGATTCGGCCTGGAAAATTTTGAGCATCAGGCGTACTTCGATGTGTCCAAGCATGTACTTGGCTAAATCGCGATAGCCCAGATCGACAATTTTATTGAGGAAGTTGAGCAATACTTTTGAATCGATGGGTTTTTGTAGCCCCATTTTATCGGTTAGAGCCGGTAGTAAACCTTGTGTTTCAAACTTGCTCAATAAATCCTTGAGGGGTTGAATACCTGTTTTGGTGGATTCTAAGCTCTCTGGGTGATCGATCGCCCAGCGGAGTTTCATCATTAACTCTTCGTTGAGTTGTTTTTCGGCTTTCTCAATTTTCCCTTGAACATCGTTTAACCACGTGCGTTCAAACAGAGCAAAAAAGTAGGAATCTTGAATCCCACTAAATTTTTTACCGTAACGCAGTTGATAGTTAAAAAAGATGTTGTAATGATGATCGGACTCTTCATACCAGCCATATAAAAAGTACATGCGGGCTTTTTGAAGTGCTCGGTCTAAAATCCAGCGTAAGTAATAGCTGTCTCGTTCTAAACGGAGCGTATCGACTTGCTCTTGATCGCCTTCAAGAAGTGCTTTGCTCGATTCGGGCAGGGGCTGTTTGTTATCGGCAGGGGTCTTTTGCTCAACAAGGTGTTGTTGCATCAAATCCAGCAAAAACGGGTTGTTGAGAATCGAAAAAGGGGTGTTGATAGCCTGAATGTTGCTCATATCGTAAAAGTCCTAAGGCTAGGCAAGAAGATTGGAGGAGCATTGTATTTGTTTAGCAGGCATTCCGTAACGAACGACTAAGGCTAGGCGTCTTGCAGCCACCTTTAGTTTAGATCAAACACGTGACAAGCGTGAGTCGGAAGCATTGGGGGGATTGTGTTTTCTCAATGAAATGTAGGTCTATCTCATTC
>CAYGPY010000308.1:0-3443 GCA_964351765.1 uncultured Vampirovibrionales bacterium | reverse complement strand
TTTTCTTTAAGCAATACACCCGAGAAAAAGTAGGGAAAATTGCGATTATGGAAGACATGAAGATCACCAAAAAAGAGCTGAAAAAATTCCACCAAGCCCACTCCGGCGAGTAAGTTTTAATTTTAAAAAAGAGCCTTGGAATTATAATCCAAGGCTCTTTTAATATTTTTTATAAATTTCTACTTCACATTTGGGTCGGCTACGATTGCGTAGTCTATTGCGTTTTGTTGGCGGGAGGCGCTGGCGCTTAGGCTGCGTTCTTTGCCTCTTGGGAAGACTTTTGCTTCGCCTAACGCTTGTGTGCCGTTGGCTTTAATCGCTTCGATCGTGCGTAGTGGGTGATCGAAGGGATCGTTTTCATCGGGCTGTGTTAGCTCGTTGATGCTTTTGGTACTGCGCAGTGATTTGATACGGTTTTTCACGTATTTATCGGCGGCTTCTTCACTGCCTAACGTGTCAGTAAGATAAGCATGCACGTCTTCACGTGTTAGCACTTCATTAGGGCCAACCAATACAGCATCAATCATGCCTTTGTTACCGTAGAACAACGCCTCAAGTGGGTTCATCCACATGTCACGGTTAAAGTCTTTCTCTACCGCACTAAACGGACGCCCCGTTGCGCGTGATACCACACCGATATAATCATTGGTGGATTGCTTTAAGCTCATCGCGCGATCGAGATACAAGTCATTGGCTTGGTTTGGAATGGCGGTGCCAGCTTGGTGAATCATAATCCGGCTCATTGGCGTGGCAAAACGGTTACCCGTGGCGCTACTTAAAATCCACGCACCAGCGCTCGCGGCCATACCCTGAACAATGACATCCACATCGTTGTCCATCAACTTAATGTTGGTGCGAATGTTTTGAGCGGCCCAAACGGAACCACCAGGGCTATTTACAACCATTTTGATGTTACTGGAATCGGGTGTTCTATTTTTCTTTTCATCCAACATATTCAAGCCGTCATTGACTTGCTCGGCAACTTCATCGTTAAACCCATCATTAAAGAAGACAACATCATCAAACAAGACATTCTGTGTGTCTTGCATTTTAGGATTAATAATTTGAATATGGCCACCTCTGTTATCCTTAGAAACCTTGGACACAGGTGCTAGGGTTGCCGATTGGGTCATTTTCCCGCCCATCATAAAGGTAAAGTGGGTGTTGTTCATTAAAGGACTTGGCGGTGTTTTTATTTCAGCATCTTTAACTTTAGCCGCCACAGCTTGTCGTTCCTTCACGTTTTTCTCAAGCATTCCATATGCCCCTTTTATAGTGGCGTTACGGGCAATACGCTCTAAGAAATGTTGATAACGACCACCACGCTTTTGTTGAAGCTTTGGATCTGTGATGGATTCAGGTGAGGCTTTTTTAAGGGTGGTGCTTGTTAGCTTGCGCGTGTTGTTGTATTCACGCAAGAAGTCTTCTTTGGCTTGGCCGGTGAGTTCATTTTTTTCAAGATAGGCATCAAGATGTTCACGGGTAATCACACGATCGCCGGCAATTAAAATACCATCAATGAGACCTTCTGTTCCGTATGCCAATGCTTGCATCGAGGACATGCCTTCGCCACGCGTTAAATCATGACGTACTTTTTCAACATCCGTTTCGCCACTACGGCTCATAATCAAATGCTCGATATCACGGTTGTATTCTTGAGTAAGTTCAGTTCTAAATAAGGTGTCTTCAGACTTCTCTGATGGGGTACCTGCTGTCATTGGTCCCATTGTGAATGAAGCACCTTCATAGGCAAGTCGTTTTCCTGTGGCTGCCAACAGTGTTGGAAGGCCTTTCGCACCTAGGTGTGATTGCACAATGAGGTCAACCGGACGGCTGGATAAGTTCATGTTATCGGCCATTGCCATCATGTTTTGAAAGCTATGTTGAGCTGTTCCGTTGCCGTCAAAGAAAAATTTGGTGTTGCTAGGGTCTTTGTCCGCGGTTTTCGAGAGGTCTTTAATCAGAAATTCACGCAGAATTTTAGCCGTTGTGGCACGAGAAATGGGTACGGGCATCCGCATCTCGATATTGTAATCTTTATGCAGCGCACCCTGAAAGAGAACTGAAGGTTTTGTGGCTGTAAAGCTAACGGTGTCAGCTTGCGGTGTTAATAAGCTCGTTAAGCTCGACGCAATCGGTTTCTGGTTAACAGCGCTGTTGTTTACGTGAGCAGGCAAATGCCCTACATTAATCCCCGAAATCATAAATTTTCCCTCAATACGATATCAATCTAAATCCATTGCATAAAGAACGGATGGCGATAACGCTCTTTAAAAATCACTATCTATATTATTTTAAATTTTTACCCTGATACTATACTTATATATACATGTATCATAGGTGATGGCCTTAGAGCAGAGAGTATTGCTGGATGTCACGAAGCTTGTTTTTCTTTGCTAATAAAGGTATTTGATTTTAATCGATAAATAAACATCATTTTTTTACGATGGGGGTTGTATCTTCGCCTTGAATTCGTAAAATAGAGCTTAAGTAATGTGAATACTGGTAGTTATTTATCAGTGCTGGCATTGCCCTTCTGTGACCGTGATTTAGAAAATGATTTTTTATTAGCTGATTGTAGCTAATGTCCTATTATTTTGAAGGCCATGTGGAACAGAAATCTTCACGTTTTATTAACTGTGATCAGGGTGTATCAAGGTACTAACCCCTGTACCAAAGGAGAAAATCATATGACAGTTGCATCTTTGCAAGACATGCTAGAAGCCGGAGTTCACTTTGGCCACCAAGTACACCGTTGGAACCCTAAAATGAAAAGATACATTTGGGGCGAGCGTAACGGTATTTATATTATCGATTTAACGCAAACCAGCGAATTGCTGGATCAAGCGTACGAGTTTGTGAAAGAAAAAGCAGCCAAAGGCAAACGAATTGTTTTTGTCGGTACTAAAAAGCAAGCTGCTGATATTGTTAAAGAAGAAGCGAACCGCTGTGGTGCATTCTTCATTAACCGTCGTTGGTTAGGTGGTACGTTAACCAACTTTGAAACGATTCGTGGACGTATTAACCGTCTTCGCGAATTAGAAGACTTACGTGACAATGGCCACTTTGACCGTCTGGGTAAAAAAGAAGCCGCTGTACTAACACGTCAATTGGCTAAATTAGACAAGTCCTTGGGTGGTTTGAAAACCATGCGTGGTCTTCCTGATGTTGTATTCGTTATCGATCAACGTCGTGAATTGATTGCTGTTAAAGAAGCCAACAAAAGTAACATCCCTGTTATCGGTATGGTTGATACCAACTGTGATCCTGATAACGTTGATTTTGTTATTCCTGCTAACGATGATGCGACTCGTTCGATTCGTTTGATTGTAGGAAAAATGGCTGACGCTATTATTGAAGCTAACGCCATTCGCCAAGGTGCTAAACGCGATCGCGAAGCCAAACTCAGTAAAGGCAAAACTCCTAAAACAGTCACCGATCAA
>CAYGPY010000307.1:0-3499 GCA_964351765.1 uncultured Vampirovibrionales bacterium | reverse complement strand
AAAACCCTCACCGAGCAATTGAATTTTCCTTGCGGGTACGGTTTTTCAGTGGGTCACGGCGATCAAACAGCGACACTCCCCATTGGGTGTAATGCCCGTTTGGATGCGGGAAAAGGCACGTTAACACTGCTGGAAAACCCCGTTCTATGATGCTCGTTTCAGAATCAAGCGCGTTACTTTAATACCGAATCCTGCATCATATCATCCAAGCCCATCGGCAGTGCATCTACGGAAGAAGGTGTGGGCTCACTAGTGGTAGAAGCCGGTTCAGGCTGCGTGTAGTCGGGTTGCGATGAAGCAAACCGCTCTGATAAATCGTCGTTGGCCGCTTCTTCTTGCTCGGCTTGCTTATCTTTTTTAAAGCGATTAAGTGAATACCATTTTGATTTATCTTCAGACTCAATCGGTGCCATCATCTCATCTACAGGCAGGCTATCATCAGGGAGTTGCACAGAAGCAGGCTTCTCAAGTGCATCAACATTGGTCGGATTCGTCGTGGTAGCAGTTGGTTTTTTCCAAGGTTTTTTTAACGATGATAATGGAATGGCACCCGGTGATGCGGCAGGTCGAGCACCTGGCAGTGTTGGGTTCCCCTCCATAACAGGGATCGTTGAGGCGGCTTTATTAGGTGAAGTCATTGGCATTTTTGTTGTGGTGGTTTTTTGTTCTTCAGCTAACGATTCAGACGGTTTTAAAGGCGACACGGTACCGCCATCAAAAATACGATCTTCAAAAGTAAGTGCCCGAACCGGAGACAACACATCATTAAATGACACCGCACCTGCAGCTGGAACAAACACCAATGTTTGAGCACGCATATCCGTACTAATGGATTGGTCGAGTGCCATCGTACTCGTGTCGACAGACCACACCCCTTTTTGACCCGCGCCAATAATATACAGGCGTCTTTCTTGCGCACCTAAGGTCATATCCACAGGAAAACTTTCTGAAGGCAGCGACACGCTCGCATCACGATTAAACGATTCTTTGTTATACGCCGTGAGTGTGGCTTCTTTAGCCGATAACACATACACTCGTTCATCATCAATGGCTAAGTCCGTAGGCTTGGAGCCTACGCGAAACCGTGTTTTCTCTCGATTCGTTAAAATATCCACCACAACCACTTCGTGCTCAGTACGGCTACTTAGCCATAACACAGGGCGTTCAGGATCGGCCTTATCAATAACCATCGCCGATGTGTTAGCAACGCCTTGTAAGGTTTTCACCACATCACCCACATC
The DNA here is from genome assembly GCA_964351765.1 of uncultured Vampirovibrionales bacterium. Classification (GTDB taxonomy): domain Bacteria; phylum Cyanobacteriota; class Vampirovibrionia; order Vampirovibrionales; family Vampirovibrionaceae; genus CAYGPY01. The sequence continues at coordinate 2,258 of CAYGPY010000307.1, read as the reverse complement.
CAAATCAACCACGTGCACTTGAGGCTTAGCCCCATCGGCAACCAAAATCAGATTATCCGACAAGCGTGCCATCACACCCCCATTACCCGACACAGGTATATCTTTAGGGCGCATTAAGCTTGTGGTATCCACTAAAGATAGATGTGATGCAAAACGGTTGCTCACCAAAATCTGATTGCGATCCGGCAGGTGCAGCAACGCCCCTGGTCGTTTTCCAACAGGAATTCGAGTTTTAATCAAACTCGATGACACATCGAGCGCCACCAACTCATTGGTGGTTAAACACGTTGCAAACAACATGGTTTGATCTTTACTCAGCACCAAGTCCGAAGGGACACAGTTAAGTGAATAGCGTTGTAAGATATCGCCCTTACCCGCGTTTAAAGCTAGCACCTGTTGATCGTCCATGCTAAATAGAAACAACCGTGAATCGGTATCACGCTTATCAACAGCAATCGGTATCTTTTCAAGAATCCCTACACCCACAGGCGCTTGAGGGGCGGTGGTCGCTTCAAAGGTAGGGTTATAAGGCAGTTCGCCTAAAATAACTTTTAACTCTGAAGGAATAAATAAATTCGTTGGCAAAATTAAATCCTGAGGCAATAAACCCTCACGCAATTCAATCGGATAATCATCCATACGCGGCATCGTCAATCGGCCCGATGCGGTTTGCACCAAACGAATTAAAAAGAAGGTGTTATCAAACTCAACCAGGTCAGGGTACATCGCCTCTTCAGGCACAACGCGCAACACCTGCTGTGGTATGGGGCTTAAGGTTGGATCTTGAGGAATAACAGGCAAGTAAGTTTCGCCGTTACTGTAGATCACCATGCCATCGAAACGAATCTTAGCTTCAGGGTCTTTATCTTTCACGTACTTTAATACGGCTGCAGGCAGTGTTGTTGCAAAGGCAGCAACAGGCACCGTAAACAAAACCATAGCCAACACCAAGACACTCAACACCTTCTTTAGGCGAGCAACACCAGTCGCTAGCCAAGGCGTTTTAAAAAACGAGTCGAATTGTTGAGTGTGAACTATCACGAAAAAAGACACCTAACAGGTCACTACAGAGTAATTATAAATAATGACTAAACCATTACTATACACTGAAAACAGCGTGACTGCATTCGAATCTTACGCCAAATACACTCTAATAAATCAGAGACGCAACCCATGTGGTTTTGTGCCGAAGCAACTAAAAATAACGATGAAATCAGCTCGCATTAATGGTTCCTGAAAATACATATTCCGCAGGGCCTGTCATCATCACGGGGCTTTCAACATCGCCATTCCAATCAATGGTTAATGTACCACCGGGAAGCTCTACAAAAGTGCGATCACTGGATGTTTTACCTAAGCGACGGGCGCCAACAGCACTGGCACAAGCACCGGTTCCACAGGCTAGTGTAAAACCACAACCACGCTCCCAAACAACCACCTTTAAGGTATCGGGCTTGGTTAGTGTTAAAAATTCTACGTTGGTTTTATTTGAGAATACCGGATGCACTTCCATCACAGGGCCATAGACAGCCGGATCCAACTCAGAGGGTAAGTCCTCTTGAAACACCAAGCAATGTGGGTTACCCATACTTACCATCGAAATAGGAACGTCCGTCGTTTTACCTTCGGCCGTAACGGCTAACGCATGATTGGCAATCCACTCACCGGAAACATCACCCTTTGTTTTAGACACATCAAATGGCATATCATTAGCTTTAAAACGAGGTGCGCCCATATTCACAGTGACCGTGCCATCGTCGTTAATTTTAGGTGAAATAGGCCCTGCTAATGTATCGGCAATAAATTCTTTTTTATTTACAACACCACGCTCATAAACAAAACGCGCAAAACACCGAATCCCATTACCACACATCTCGGCTATCGATCCGTCGCCGTTGTAATACACAAAGCGCACATCACAAGACACATCACGGGGATCATCATACGTAATCAAGCCATCCGCCCCAACGCCAAAATGCCGGTCACACAACACCGCAGTCAATTCGGCCAAGTCGGTTCCAGCAGGAATATCTTTTTTATCCAACACTACAAAGTCATTACCAAGGCCGTGCATTTTTACAAACGGCAACTGATCGACATGGTGCAAGGTGGATTTCAAGATATCTGGGCGTGTCATTGTATTGGTACTCATGGGTTGGTCTTTCTTTTTAAAAACAGGCGGAACTGTCATTATTATAATGAATGTTACAAAAATTATAGCGAAAACATCAATTTTACTCTTGTTTGGTCTTTGTTAT
>CAYGPY010000306.1:0-3518 GCA_964351765.1 uncultured Vampirovibrionales bacterium | reverse complement strand
TCAGGCTGCACTAAATTGTTATAGGCCTGCTCAACACGTTCCCAACGGTTATCTCGATCCATCGCATAGTAGCGACCACTCACCGTGGCAATTTGAGGGTAGTCCATGGCAATCAGGTTTTTTTCGACCTCGTGCAAGTATTCTTCTGCGGTTGTGGGTCCAACATCACGGCCATCTAAAAAGGCATGCACGCGAAGCTTTTCAACGTTGCTGTCTTTTGCCAAATCAAGCAACGCAAACAGATGGCCTAAGTCACTGTGCACACCACCGTCACTGACCAAACCCATCAAGTGCAATGTGCTGTTGTTTTTCTTCACGTGCTCAATGGCATCCACCAACACTTTGTTTTCAAAGAAAGACTCGTCTTGAATGGCTTTATTAATACGCACGAGATCTTGATAGATAATCCGACCTGCGCCCAAAATACTATGACCCACTTCAGAGTTACCAATCTGACCCGCTGGCAAACCAACGGCTTCGGCTGAAGCGTCAATAGCTAAGTATGGGTAGGTTTGTAACATGTGCTGATAACACGGTGGATTTGCCACAGCAATAGCATTGCCGGTGGTTTCCTCTCGGAGGCCCCATCCGTCTAGCACAAGTAACGTAACGGTCTGTCTGTCTGGTCTTGTCATCGCACAAAGTGTATCATAAAGTAGACTGTATAGATAAGAGCTCGACTCAAGATTAATAACGACTGGTAGAGGATTGGGGAACACACTTATGACAGAATTTGCCTATTTTGAAGGGCAGTTTACACCGCTTGAAGATGCGAATATCAGCATCAAAACCCATGCCTTCTTGTATGGCACCTCTTTGTTTGAAGGAATTCGAGGCTATTATCTTGAAGAGAAAAATGCCATTAGCATCTTTCGAATGAAAGAACACTACCAGCGTATGCTGGCTAATAGCAACGTATTCTATCTCACCCCTGATTATTCGCTCGATGAGTTAATGGACATTACCTGTGAGCTCATCCAACGCAACAAACCTCGTAGCGATGTCTACATCCGTCCTACCTTTTATAAAACGGGCCTCAACATTACCCCAAGCCTTGAGAAGACAGTGACGGAATACTGCCTTTGGACGCAACCTTTAGGCGAATACCTCGATCTCTCAAAAGGTTTAAAAGTATGTGTATCAAGCTGGCGTCGACTTCAAGACAACGCGATTCCGGCGCGTGCAAAAGCCGGTGGTGCCTACATGAACACCGCATTGGCCGTGACCGATGCCAGAAACATGGGCTTTGATGATGCGATCTTTTTAACCGAAAGTGGCCACGTTTCTGAAGGCAGCGCGATGAATCTATTTTTATACAAAGACGGCAAGCTGATTACACCCTCGGCGAGCCAAAACATTTTAGTGGGCATCACGCGCGATTCGATCATGACCATTGCTCACAGAGAAGAAAGCGTTGCCACTGAAGAACGCCAGATTGACCGAACCGAACTTTATTACGCCGATGAAGCCTTCTTCTGTGGCACCGGTGCTCAAATTGCACCGATTACTAGCATTGATAATCGCCCTGTCGGAAACGGCAAAGTGGGTGAATTCACTAAAAAATTACAAGCACATTATTTTGATGTTGCTAAACACAAACGCAATGGCTACGAAGATTGGTGCAAACTGGTTCAACTCTAAATCGTGGCAAACCATCACAGGTAAAACAAACTTTTATGACACAACTGGCTGAAAAATCGCATAACAAACTAACCTCATCGCCTCTTCACAAGCTACAGCACGTGTTTGATGAGGCCTTTAACATTATTGGTAATCTCACCTTTAATGTGATTGACAGTGTTAAATTTGTGGCCAAAGGGCAAATTAACTGGCGTCATGTTCTCGATCATACCGCCTCGATTGGCTTTGATTCACTACCGATGTCCCTACTCATTTGCTTGATTGCGGGCTGTGTGCTGGCTATGCAAACGGCTGAACAGTTTGCTCTTAGTGGCGCTGATGACTATGTAGGCGGGCTTGTTGCCCTGGCAATCGTTCGAGAAATGGGTCCTATTTTTGCGTGCCTTACGGTTGGTGCTCGTTCTGGCACAGCCATTGCAGCTGAAATTGCCAACATGCAAGTCACTGAACAAGTTTCTGCCTTAAAGGTGATGCAGGTGAGCCCTGTACGCTACTTAATGGTGCCTCGGTTCATTGCCTGTATGATTGCCCTGCCCTTACTGACCTTGATTGGTGAAGTGGGTGGCATATTGGGTGGTATGGTGGTGGCTAATAAGGTTTCGAATCTACACACAGCCAAATACATGGATTCGGTGTGGATGTACCTCACACGTCACGATATTATGGTGAGTATGGTCAAAGCGGCGATATTTGGTTTTATTCTGGCCAGTATTAGCTGTACCATTGGCTTACTGACCAAAGGGGGGGCTAAAGATGTGGGTGAGTCCACCACCAAAGCGGTGGTTTGGATTGCCGTGACGATTATTATTGCTGATTTCTTTTTGACGTGGATTTTCTTTGGTACCGAGTGGAGCTAACGTGTTTTTATTTAAGCAACTATTATTTATCTTAAAATAAAACTTGCCAACACGCCGATCCTGTACTACAATCCTACTTACTTAAATTAGTAGGAAGAAATTTTTTGGAACTCTATTACAACATGACCTCATTGGCACACAGCTTTTATTTTTATTGGAGCAGCTTTGCGTTTAAGCAAAGCTCTGTTTCAGGTGCTGTGTAGATAAGTTTCAAACCCCCTCTAATTTCTACAACATCCTTCAAAGGCAGAGCTTTTTAATCAAAGCCTCTGCCTTTTTTAATGCAAATAATTTTATCGAAAGAACCCCTAATGACATCTCTTTTAAATAATCCAACCCATTCACCAGTACAACTGCTGGCTTACTTTAGCGTGTTTTATTTTGGCTATTGGTTCTTTTACTACTGGTTTAACCAGTGGCCATTGCAAGCACGGACGGATTTCGCTTTCACTTCATCACAGTAAAGCAATCAACCTCATTGATACCAAGCGCAGTGGCCACTTAATTCCTTTAAGTCCACTGCGCTTTTTTACGTTTACCTACATTGATTTCAAAGTAAGGCTCCAACTCTAATGAGTACACTTCCATCACAACTCATCGCTCACGGCTTGCCGGCCAACAGCCTTAAACAGGCACTCAAAACGAGCAGTGCCCCAAAACGATTACTTGCCGGTATGGTTAAAACAGCCGAAGGCACCTCTGGCCTCTCTGTTGTAACCTTTGTGCAAGACACGTTATCGGTATGGTTACCCAAGGCACTCGTTTCACGAAGTGTTGCAGAACTCGCTGAAAGCTCATTTCTAGAATTTATCGAATCATTTTTAATTTATTTCTCTATTCCCTTACTCGGTAAAAACGTATTCGAGAAGGCCGTTAAGAAACTACGCAGCTTATTCTTTCGAATAGCTCCCAACACTTCTTGCCATTTGTCGATATCGAACATTTTCTAGAAGGGCATTTTGACTCTCTATCTCTCCATCTTTCAACCTAATGAGCCTATTGGTCATATCAGCAATATCA
>CAYGPY010000305.1:0-3529 GCA_964351765.1 uncultured Vampirovibrionales bacterium | reverse complement strand
GGGCAAGAGAATCAGGGGTCTCAGAATGTGAATACCCAGCAGATCTCTCAGAAAATTGAGAACATTAAAGCCCTTCATGGTGTTGCGGTAGGCTTATTTCCAGAATACGAAAATGATTTACTCGGTGGTGTATCAGGGTCAGCGCAACGTATTGACGCCCTTGAGCAGCGTACTGAAGAATTATTGAAAACACTGGGTCTAGAAGGATTGGCTCAAACCGATGCAAACCGAACTAGCCGAGAAGCAGCTTCGTTTTAGAGAGTGAAAATTAAAACTCTAGAGAAGGCTATCGCCGCCGCCAAAGGCTGTTGCGAGCATCGATTCGTTGCTGCTTTTTTGTTCGGCTGGATTATACATATCCAACTCGTAAACAAGGCGCGTCATCATAAACCACATTGGCCAGCGTGCATACTTACTCAGATTGAGCTTGGTTTCATACACGGGGCGGAAAAAGTTTTTACTGCGTTTCAAGCTTTCAACGGCAATTTTGCCAAAGAAGTTGTCAAACAATGAGTGATGAATTTTAGGGAATAACACCGAGGCGTCATTAAGACGTCCATCGAGTAAGTAATGATACATATAAGCACGGAGCTGAATGTTTTTATAGCGACGCCATTGCTTGCGCACCAAGTAAGGTTTCAGTACTTCAACAGCTGCATCTTCTTGCTCAATAATCGCATCTGCTTCACGATTGGCACCCGTCAAGCGTTCATCATTACGGGTAAGCATATAGCGTTTTCCTGAACTTACCATTGCACCTTGATGGGCTAAGGCGACAGTCAATACACGTAAGTTTGCTGAAGGCAGGCTGTTTAATACGTTTGATAAGGCTTCTTTACTGGCCATCAACGCACCGGGACGAATTAATTCAACGGAATCGATAACCGTATCAAGCACATCGCCCGATTTTGAGATAGAAGGTGAGCGGAAAAGCAGTTGATCATTATCATCAATCACATAATAACCACTGTAAAGGGCTACGGTGGTTTCATCGGCTTGGGTAAGGAGTTCAATCTCTTTTTCGAGCTTGTCACCCAGCCAGATATCATCGGGTTCGATCATAGCAACCCAATCCGTGTGGGTTTGGCTTAAGCCGTCTTTAAGGAGTCCAGCCAAATGGCAATGTTGGCTACGATAAAATTCGATGCGTTGGTTTTGCAGTTCTTGCACAGGTGCCACGCTATCCGCGGTGCCCGGATGGTAGACCACCAGGAGTTTAAAATCTAAGTAAACTTGACCCAGCACGGAATACACGGCCCGTAACAAGTTGGGGCTGACTTTGGCAACGGGTAGCACTACCGTCATTGATTTCTGAGCATTTTCTATCGTTTTGGATGGAGACATAGAGAATCGTATCCTTTGAGTTTTACCTGAATTTAGTCTGATTGTAGGTCTTGTTTTAAGTCCTCGTTTCAAGAGCGATATCCTTGGATCGTATTAAAGACAAAAGGATGTTAAAAATTGATCACAAAATAACGACAAATTGGGTTGAGGGGGCTTTATGTCTTTGAAGACGGTAAAAGACCGTTTAAAGCCAGTTTATTCTATTTTTATGAGTATACAGCGATAAGTAAAATTGAATCTGAAAACGCAACGTCGTGATGTTGCTTACGTCTAACCGATAGTAGCCAAGACTATTGCTACAACTATAAGAAGGGTAACACAATGGGTATTGTATCGTCCACAACAATCTTAACCGACACATCGGCTGAACCCTTAGAATCCCTTTGGAAAGCGGTGAACCGGTTGCTTTGTTTATCGTTACTTTTCTGGCGTCAGGCTTGGTATTAAGTTCTTTCGTTACAGTTGCTCGTAGAAGGTAAAGACGTTTTTACTTTTAGCTTCATTAACAACGGTTTAATTATTATTCACAGAGGAGATAGGGAATTGATTTTAGTTGTTCGACTGTCTCGCACGCCTACTTCCAATCGGTTATCTTAAACAGCCTGTAACCTCAGGATCTCCTACGGAGCTCTGAGCCAACAGGCTATAATAAAGTTTGCCCGATTTCCCTCCGGCTACTCGCAGTTCTTCACAACTAAAATCAATTCCCTATCTCCTCTGTGATGTTTCTATAAACATTTAAAACCAGTCGGAAATAAACTGATTGGCGCTTTTATTGGCTTGTTTGAGTGTTTTTCCAGTGAAGGTGATGTGTCCCATTTTTCGGCCTTCTCTGGCTTCAGCTTTACCATAGAGGTGTAGTGAGGCCGTGGGGAAATCGGCTAGAACCTGATTCCAGTCGGGTTGGCTGTTGGGTTGGGTTAACCAGAAATCACCCAATAGGTTGACCATCACAGTGTTGGTGAGGCGTTTTGTATTTCCTGCCGGTAAGGCACACACCGCTCTCACGTGGTTTTCAAACTGGCTGGCTTGTGTGCCTTCAATTGTCCAATGCCCAGAGTTGTGGGGACGAGGAGCCATCTCATTAACGAGTAGCTCGCCCTGTTTGGTGAGGAAGAACTCCACACAGAGAATGCCATTGAGATCGAGCGCATCGCCAATACTATGGCAGATAGTGCGCGCTTTGCTTTCAAGCTCAGCAAAGCGATAATCCACATCATCAAACGTGGGTGCTAAGGACTTAAACAACACGTGGTTATGGTGTTCGTTCTCACACAGGCCATAATCCGAAAAATGAATACCCGTGCTGGTTTTGGTGCGAGTGAAGACCATCGATACTTCGCAATCAAAGTCCACAAAGCCTTCAAGAATAGCCGTGCCATCGGGTTGCGGTTGGCTTAAAATGGCGTCGATTTTAGGATTACTCAAATCGGTTTCTGACTTTAGAACGCATTGGCCTTTACCGTCATAACCAAACCCTGCGGTTTTTAACACGGCGGGCAGACCAATGGTTTGGATCGCGTTTTCTAAGTCAGTCTTGGTTTCTACCTGCTGGTAAGGGCTAACCGGAATTGCATTGTTACTTAAAAACGTTTTTTCTCTTAGTCGGTGCTGAGTGGTTAATAATACCGTTGCCGAGGGCGCTACTTTGCAGTGTGATTCTAAATAATGAAGCGCTGAGGCGGGGATGTTTTCAAACTCTACCGTGACCACATCCACCTGATTGCAAAAGTCAGTCAAAGCGGCTTCATCGGTATAGTTGGCTTGAATGGTTTTGTGAGACACCGCTTGAGCCGGTGGATTGCTTTCAGGACAGAACGTAATGACTTTATAGCCCATGTGTTGGGCTGCCATCGCGCTCATTTTACCAAGTTGACCCCCACCTAAAATACCAATAGTGGTGTGTTCAGGGAGAAGCGGTGTGCTTATTTTTTGAGTTGCAGGTGTTGTGGTGGGCGTCATGGTTGATTCCATTAGAGAAAGACGTTATACAGAAGCGTGCAAGTCTTTATTGCTCAACACACTTTGGGTTTGCTGAGTGCGGTACACTTGAAGCTTGTCTTGAATATCAGTGTGTTGTGTTCCTAATAAGGAGGCCGTAAACAAAGCGGCGTTTTTAGCCCCTGCAACACCAATGGCCATTGTGGCAACAGGCACACCGGCAGGCATTTGCACGATGGAGAGT
>CAYGPY010000304.1:0-3534 GCA_964351765.1 uncultured Vampirovibrionales bacterium | reverse complement strand
AAAAATATCATCGATTTCGGCGTCATCAAAATCAAAATCCATATCACCATTCAAGTCATCTTCATCAAAGATGGAATCTTCTAATGGATCGGCATTGTCTTTTTTACCACCTAGATCAGGCATGCCTGGGATGTCAAACGGCAAGTCACCGAGTAATTCTTTAGCCAGCATCATCAACGGTTGGTTTTTAGCTTGTTGGGCGCGAAGGGCTTCAGCGAGTTCTTCACGTTTTAATTCTTTAAACTCGTTAAAGTCGATACTGCCGTTGTTGTTGGCATCAAACGGCTTGATTTCTTCTTCGGCATAACCAAAGGCGTTATCATAAAACTTGGCTTGAGTGGGTTGCGCATCCGCGTCTTCTTGAGAGTAGCGTACTTCGTAGCCATCATCATCAGACTTAGCACCAAACATCGATTTCAATTCTTTTTGTAAGTTTTGAAGTTTGGCCATGTTTTCTGGGTTGAATAACAAGGCTGTTAATGAGTTAAGACCACCGGACTTGAGCTCTTCAATAAGTTCTTTCACGTCGTTAATGGCTTTTTGTTGAGCGTTGCCGTTGTTCTCATCAGCGTCAGGAGCCTTAAAGTTAGCAAAGGCTTGCTGCGCGTTACGACCATAAGCCGCTTTTTGTTGTTGATTATAAGGACGGTTTGAAGCGCCATTAATCTGTTTAATCATAGTAAGGAGTACTCCCTTGTTAGTCTGTCTGCCTTCAATAAAGTTTAAATGTCGTTTAAATATAGTCTATAAATCTGGAAAAACTGTCTCTGTACAAACCTTGACGGTGCTTAATTTCTTCACGATGGAAGAAAAATACCGGTAACAAAGCCCTACGAAGCCCTTTTTTCGAATGTTGTCATACTACTACAAACACAAGAAGTTGAAGTCAGATTCTTTCGATATATTAACAAAGTAGGAGATGGATCGATGAAGGCTATATGGCGTCTATACCCAATGAGCGTCACTGACTGTTAGGTCGTGCTTTCGTAATGGAGCTGATAGCGTAAAAACAGCTCCGATCCATTGCGTTTAATGCTTTTTAGATTGGCGTTAATGCCCGGAAGAGGAAAGCCCAGTTGATGAAAGGGTGTGTCAAAACCAGAGACACTAGGGCTATCTTTACCACCAATAATCAGCGGGCACAGGGTTAAATAGAGCTCATCGATGGCGCGCTCGGCTAAAAATAGCTGAATAATCTCGCCACCGCCTTCAAGCAGAAGTTGAGAGTGGCCAATTTGACGTAGGTAAGCCAGCAGTGAGGCAATGGGTTGGTCGGCATTGGTGGTAAACCACAACACATGGCTTGGGTATTGCGCTTTTACCTCGTCTGAAATCGTCTGAGGGCTTGCAATAAGAGTAGGCACGGGGGGTGAATTCAGAAAAAATGTAGCATCTGGGGGCAGATTAACAGACTTGCTCATTATCACGTGCAGCGGGGTATCACCCCTATTTAAGCCACGATGAGGCCGAGGGTACGCCCGAAAGGTTTCGCCGCCATAAATAACAGCAGACACATCATCTCGAAGCGCCTGAAGGTGTCGAATGTCCTCATCGGTTCCAAGCCGAATATAGCCCTGCACACCCGAAGGGGCAATCTTGCCATCCAACGAGGAAGCCAAACACGCCGTAACGTGAGAGGTTTTACGGTTGGTTTGCATTTGTTCAGGAGTCAAAGACATACCTGATATCATAGCAAGGATTGAGCAAATTAAAAAAGCCACTCAATTGAGTGGCTTTTAATAAAGTTGAATTGTTAAAGATTACAGATTGTATTTTTCAATTAATTCGTTTGCTGCTTTTCGTGTATAGCCTAGAAAATCTTCGAGAACTTCAGGCCATTTCCTGGGTTTTCGTCTAGCTTTTCTTCTTCAAAGTCATACGTAAAGCCATCTTTAACGTCTTGTTGATTACCTGAGATCGCATTAGTTGCTGTATCAGATACTTGGAGTTCTAGTTTGTCAGCAAAGATTATACCACCTTCAACGGGTACCACATATGAATCTTCGTTGAGTTGAATTTCCATTGTGTCTTGAGCGGCTAGTTCTGTTTCAGCTACGTCTTTTAGTTTTGCAACTAATTCTTGAGCACGATCGTTACCCAGTTCAGCAACAAGTCTTTCAGCACCTTCATCGGTAACGGTTAAAGTAGCGCCAAATTGTGGAGCAATAGAATTCATTTGCATGTGTATATCCCTTTCTTAAAACTACATATTGAGTGAGAGTGAGGCATTTATTATCAACGTAGTTTATTTTAAATAGGGCATTATTGCAAATGAAGTATTAAAAAACTTAATGCTTAGCCGTAGCCGTAATTATCGTCGGTTTCATTGGTGCCGATGGTGCCGACGGCTTGAACTTGGATGTCTGGGATGAGCTCGCTGTAGCTTAGTACGGCGATCATTGGGATGTGGCGATCTAAGAGCTGGTACAGTGGCAAGCGGATTCTTGGTGAGCACAGAATTACTGGCGTTTTGCCGTAGGTCTGTTGCACGCGCTTGAGGGTGTCACCCGTGGTTTCAATCAATTCCTGAACTTGTAATGGGTTCAGCAAGAACATCGTGCCAAGCTCAGTACGCTGGCAACTGTCATCCAAAATGCGCTCCCACTCATTAGAAAGTGTAATGGCGTACATCGACTTGTTCTTATCGGCATGGGTCAAGCAAATCTGACGACCAAGTGCCGCACGCAAGCGTTCGGAAAGCACATCCGGCTCTTTGCTAAATCGTGCATAATCGCTCAAGCGCTCAAACACGTACATAATATCTTTGATCGAGACTTTCTCACGCACCAGGTTCACAAAGATCTTACGCAGATCGTTTGGTGTCATAATCGCTGGGATCATCTCTTGAATCAGTGATTGATCCTGTTGGCGCACAAGCTCCATCAGCTTCAGTACGTCCATCTTGGTGAGAACTTCATCCACGTATTTCACCACCACTTCTTGCAGGTGGGCAATAATGGCGTCCGTCGCTTCAATGGCGTGCTTCTGAAGTTGCTCAGGAATCTGGGCCTGATCTAACCAGTAAGCAGGTTGCTCATAGGTTGGGTCTTTATCTTGAATGGCGTCTTTTGGAGGCTTGATACCGGCCCCTTCAAGCATGCTGGCTAGTAACATATACTTACCCGGATACACGTTACCCGTGGCAACCGGGTTATTACGAATGGATACAAGGTACTCGTAAGGCCCTAAATTCATACTGTCCATAATGCGAATGTTAGGCATAATAAAGCCCAGTTCATCCGTCATTTTAGTACGCAAGCCTGCAATTTTAGCCAGCAGCTGACCATCTTGATCGGGATCGGCAATCACAAGCAGATTATTACCGACTTGCAGGCTCAATACATCCACGCCCATTCGTTCATACATACGGTTTGGATCGGTGAGCTGTTGTAGGTTCTCTTGAACCGCACCCAGTTGTTCCATCTGTTGTTGCGCATCATTGGTCATAAACACGGTTGCACCAATAGCAAGCAGAGCAATGGCAACGGTTAAAAATGTCCACCAAGGCATCCCTGTTATAGGCCCTGTAGCGGC
>CAYGPY010000303.1:0-3568 GCA_964351765.1 uncultured Vampirovibrionales bacterium | reverse complement strand
GTGTTAGAACGCTCAAGGTCTCGTTTAACAATGCCTTTGGTTATTTTATTGAAATGACCCGTGCCAACAGCCATTTGGCCCCTGATGATTATCATCGTAAGCAAACCCTCACTAATGCCGAGCGTTATACTACCGACATTTTAAAGCAACAAGAATCCCAAGTCCTTGATGCTCAAGGCCGTTTGTATGATTTAGAGTATCAACTTTTTATAGAACTTCGCCAGCAACTGTTTCCCTATGCGTCGTTACTTAAAGATTGTGCCCACCGCGTGGCCGCTCTGGATGTGATTCAATCTTTAGCCACTGTGGCCGTTGAACAACATTATTCGCGTCCGACGGTTGAGGACTCTTTTGAACTCATCATTGAAGGGGGCCGGCACCCTGTTATTGAAAGAATGCTACCACTGGGCAAGTTTGTGGCCAACCCGTGCCAACTCTCATCCAACGAGCGCGAGTTTAACGTGCCTCAAATCCAAATCATCACAGGGCCTAACATGGCCGGAAAATCAACCTATATGCGCCAAGTTGCGCTCATTACCCTGATGACTCAAATGGGCTCGTTTGTACCAGCTAGCTATGCTCGTGTGGGGATGATTGACGGACTCTACACCCGTGTTGGAGCTGTAGATGACTTATCAAGTGGGCAATCCACCTTTATGGTGGAAATGAACGAAACGGCACAAATTTTGCACGGTGCCACCCGAAAAAGCTTGGTGTTGCTCGATGAAGTTGGACGAGGTACCAGCACCTATGATGGCGTGTCGATTGCGTGGGCAGTAACCGAGTACATTGCTAATAAACTCGGCTGCCGAACACTTTTTGCTACGCACTATCACGAACTCAATGTGCTGGAATCCACCAACCCTAAAATTCAGAACATGCGCGTGTGTGTGAGTGAAACCGATGGCGATATCGAATTTCTTCATACCGTCACAGTGGGTTCAGCACAAAAAAGTTATGGTATCCAAGTGGCTAAAATGGCGGGTATCCCCAGTGAAGTAACCAATAAAGCGAGTGCCATATTAAACCATCTTCAAAAACAGGAGTTGGCCAACGTCAAAACAAAAGGCGACACCAGCACTGCACCCACGCCACAACTAAGCTTGTTCTAAACAACAAGCTTAAAAGAATTACTTCCCCTACTCGGTACTCTTACTTAAACCTTAACGACGGGTTTCAATTGGGTTGCCGTCTACATCACTACCCATAGCAAAACGAGTATTAACGAAGGAACGCAAACGCATTACAAAACGAGTTCCATCAGCGAACACATCTTCAATTTTTTCTAACAAGTCGCGGTAATGATTTTTAATGACCGGCTCTTCTAGCTGGTCGGGCGTGAGTGCCAAAAATTCATTCGGCACATCAATGTTAAACTCATCTTTAAACAAGGCTTTTTGGTCATTGCCATAAATAAAGACACCGTCATCTTGGCCTGATACAGCAATCATACCCATTGGATGCTCAGCCAATAAACGCTGACCTTCACGATTCAGCGTGTCACGCCCTTGCAAGACAACAATACCCTTAAACATAGGCTTGTTCACTTTATTCATCGTTGGTGTACTTGGCAACACGGTCATCGTTCGTTTCCCCTCAAACTTGGATTCCTTGACATTTATAGTACGATTAGCTACACATGTAAAGCATTTCGGATGCATTGTAAGCATGTTTTTACTTAAATACATGGCTTTAAGCCCATCTAGACCCTTCGTAACTCTCTCATAACCTTAGAATTGACGATGCAACTCTACGATACCACTACCATTGCCGCCATTGCCACTGCCCGTGGTGAAGCTGGTGTTGCCGTCATTCGCTTGAGTGGAGAGCAGTCTTGGGACGTTGCTAAACAACTCTTTCACAGCGTCTCTGAAAAAGAAACTGCCTTTGAGGCAGGGCATTTTTATTATGGCTATTTCCATCACCCAGAAACCAATGATCTCATCGACGATGGACTAATTCTGGCTTTTCAAACCCCGCATAGCTATACGGGTGAAAACGTCATTGAACTCCACTGTCACGGCGGGGATATGATAACCCACGTCCTACTTGATGCGTGTATTGCCGCTGGTGCCGTGCACGCCCAAGCCGGTGAATTTACCAAACGCGCCTTTTTAAACGGAAAGCTGGATCTCACTCAGGCCGAATCGGTGATGGATCTTATTCGAGGTGAGCACACCCAGATGCTTCAACTGGCCTCGAACAACCTACGCAACAAAACCATTGCCGGTGAGTTTGATACCCTTCGTCAAACCATCATTGCCTTACAAAGCGAGATTGTTGCTTCAGTCGATTTTCCTGATGAAGTGGATGAACCTGAACGCGGCCCCCATGTGGCCAAGTTAACAACATTACATAATGAATTAACAACACTGGTTAAAATTAGTGAGCAAGCAAAAATATTGCGAGACGGCTTACGAGTCGCTATTTTAGGCCGACCTAATTCAGGGAAATCATCTATGTTTAACCGCTTGTTGGCCGAAGACCGAGCGATTGTTTCAGACATTGAAGGCACCACACGAGACGTAATTACCGAAACCCTAACGATTCAAGGGGTTCCTGTGACATTGGTTGATACCGCAGGCATTCGTAGCACTCAAGATCAAATTGAATTGTTAGGAATAGAACGCACCTGGGATGAAGGCGAACATGCCTCTGGCGTGCTGTATGTTGTAGATGCCAGCCAATCCGAACACATTGAGGACACCTCCGTATTAGCAAGACTATCACAGCTCGATAAGCCATTGTTGCTCTTAGCAAACAAGCAAGACCAAGCCAACATCAGTGCTTCTTATAATTCAGAAGGCGTCACCACACTAAACGTGTCGGCTAAAAATGGTCATGGCATCCCTAATGTCTTAGAGTGGTTAAATGAATTGGTCATTCAGTCCAAACCCAGCTTAAGTCACAGTTCACATGCCGTCATGGCACTCAATCAACGTCAACGAGATTGCCTAAAAGCCATTTGTGAGCATATTGAGCTTGCCAAAAACACGTTAGCCAATCATGCCATTCCTATTGATTTAACCACGGTACCTTTGAGCGACGCACTATACAAAATTGACGAATTAACGGGGCGAAACACCACTGAAGAAGTTCTGGATGATGTCTTTCATCAGTTTTGTGTCGGCAAATAAACCTCAAGCAAAATCTAAATCCAATTCAAAGCAACGTATAATAGTGCTATGACCGACACGCCTAAAACGATTCAAAATTGCATTGATGCCATGACGACCGAGGAAAAAGTGGCACAGTTAATGGTGGTGGGCTTTGAAGGCACCACGATCACCGATGAGCTTGGGTGGTTTTTAGAGCGTGGTGCTGGCGGGGTTATTTTCTTTCAACAAAACTTACAAACGCTCGCCACACAAGATGACGTGATAGCGCTAACCCATTCAATAAAAAACATTTTACCGTCGCACCTTCCTGCGCCCTTTATGGGCATTGATCAAGAAGGTGGGCAAATCGAACGCTTGCCATCACACCTTTTTCCCACCGCCTTATCCCCGATGAATTTAGGGTATTTACCTCCGGAGAAGGCGAGCTGCTTAGCCAGCGATATGTACAC
>CAYGPY010000302.1:0-3570 GCA_964351765.1 uncultured Vampirovibrionales bacterium | reverse complement strand
ACACAGCGGCCAACAGTTCCGTGTATCAATTTTCCGAAGAATTAAATCGCCGCTAAATTAGTATTTTTCAATTTTATTATGGATCATCTAGAAAGAGTCGTTCATCATGTCGAACACATCCTCGCCTTATTACATCACCACCGCTATTGATTACGTCAATGCCGCTCCGCATTTGGGCCACGCCTACGAGAAAATCGCAACGGACGTAATGGCTCGCTTTCAGCGCCTGCGTGGTAAAGAAGTCTTCTTTTTAACCGGTACCGATGAACACGGCACCAAGGTTGAAAAATCAGCGCAAGACAAAGGTATCGATCCAAAAGAATACACCGATCAGTTAGCACAAGAATTTAAAAAAACATGGAAATTCTTAAACCTAACCCACGACCGATTTATCCGTACCACCGACCCTGAGCACTATACGCTGGTTGAAAAAATGTGGAACACCTTGGCTGAAAAAGGTGATATCTACAAAGCGGCTTATGAAGGGCAATACTGTACCGGTTGCGAAGCCTTCTTAAACAAGCGTGACCTTACTGATGACGGTGAGTGTGCGATTCACCTGAAAAAACCCGATGTGGTTTCTGAAGAGAATTATTTTTTCAAACTCATAAAATACAGAGAAGACATTGCCGCTCACATTAAGGCCAATCCCGACTTTATTCAGCCCGATTTTAGAGCCCAAGAAGTTCTAAAAATGCTTGAAGAGGTTGAAGATATTAGCGTGTCTCGTCCTCGTACCTCAGTCAACTGGGGCATCCCTGTTCAAATGATCCAGAGCAAGTGATTTATGTTTGGATTGATGCGCTGAGTAATTACATTACCGGTGTGGATTGCTGGACGGGTAAAGACACCTTTTGTAAATTTTGGGGAACCAAAGAAAAACCGAATGCTGTGCATGTTGTGGGCAAAGATATTCTTCGTTTCCATGCCATGTATTGGCCCGCCATGTTAATGGGTGCGGATTTACCTTTATTTAAAACCTTGTTTGTTCACGGCTTTATTAATTTGAATGATGCCAAAATCAGTAAAAGTTTAGGCAATGTTATTTCACCTCAAAGCCTAAGTGATCGCTTTGAGTTACCGAATCCCGATCCGATTCGTTATTACTTAATGAGTGTGGCGCAATTTGGGTATGACGGCAACTTTACCGAAGATGATTTTAAAGCCAAGGTCAATGCGGATCTCGCAAACAACCTAGGTAATCTGCTTAACCGCACATTGAATATGACCAACAAATATTTTGATGGCAAAGTACCCGAAGCGGTGCGTATGGATAAACCCGCTGGCTTTGATATGAGTACAGCATTAATTAATGTCGAAACCGCCTACGATCGTTTTGCGTTTCAAGAAGCCAGCGCCCGTGTATTTGAGTGGGTGGATGCAGCAAACAAACTTATCAATGACAGCGAACCGTGGAATCTTCATAAAGAAGGCAAGCTCGATGAATTGGGCAAGGTGATGTACACCGTACTCGATACCTTACGCCAAGTTGCCATTTTAATTTCGCCGATCACCCCCATTTTGGCCCAACACATTTGGGATCAATTGGGCTACACCGGTTCCGTTGAAGATCAAGCGTGGTCTGATGTTATGGGATGCCCTCTCACCGAAGGCCAAGCCATCAATTTGCAAGGGCCTATCTTACCTCGCCTTGAAGACGAGCTTGCCGGCGCATCAAAAAAGAAATAGATTGGATTCGCACTTATGAGTTTTGCTTCAATAGCAGGCATGAAAGAAGACACAACGGCTCCGGCCATTGTCGATACGCATGCGCATTTAGATTATCTGCTTAATCAAGAAGGCACAACGCCCGAAGAAGCGATGAAACGCGCGGAAGCTGAAGGCGTTAACTTTATTGTGAACCCTAGCGTGAGCCCAAAAAACTTTGACCAAGTGATGGCCATTGCAGAGCGCATTGATAATGTGTATGCCGCCGTTGCCATTCATCCCACTGACGTGAGTGATACGGCTGATGTCCCCGACTGGTTAGAAAAAACGGAAACACTGCTCGCTCACCCAAAAGTAGTGGCCGTAGGTGAAACCGGCTTAGATTACTACTGGAGCACCGAGCATGTCGAGACACAAAAAAACTGCTTAAAACAATTTATGGCTTTGGCCGTTAAGCATGACTTACCTATTATCATTCACGATCGCGATAAAAAAACAGATCCAAAAGCGGATGCCGAACAAGACGATGGTTTAGGATCGAGTCACGATGATATCTACGATCTAGTTAAAGAGGTTGATGGCTTGCGTGGCATCATGCATTGTTTTTCAGGCGATACCGACTTTGCTAATAAAATGATTGCGCAAAATTTCTACATTAGTTTTGCTGGTAACGTTACGTTTAAAAACGCAAAAAAGCTGCAAGCCGCCGCGGCTGAAATTTCACTCGATCGCATTTTAGTTGAGACCGATTCTCCATTTTTAAGCCCCATGCCCTATAGAGGTAAACCCAATGAGCCTGCCCGTGTTCGGTTGGTGGTTGAAAAAATTGCAGAACTTCGCGGCATCAGTTATAAAGAAGTGGCCGAAGTCACAACCGCCAACGCCAGAAAAGTATTTGGTATTGCCTAGTCCTAAATACAGCACAAAATAAAAAAATATTAGATAGAGTGAGAGAGTTTATTTTTGATGATTGATAAAAACATTCCTAAATCAACGCTATTAATGATGGGCGTTTTATTAACAGGCTTTATTATTGCCTTTGCGGGTGTCTTTTTCAACACATCTCAATCCGTTGACAGCCAGCAATCCGATGAGCGCATCGAAATTGAGTTTTGGACGCTTCAACTCGATAGCTTTGAAGGTATGCTAAACGGCATGTTTGCCGAGTACGAAGCCACTCATCCTAACGTGCGTATTAAATGGGTCGATATCCCATCAGCCGAAATTGAAAAGCGAGCCCTCACCGCAATGTTGAGCGATGACGTGCCCGATGTCATTAATCTTAATCCTGATTTCTCCGCCGTGTTGGCCTCTCGCAAAGCTTTGCTCAATATGAACGAAACACTCGATGCTAAAACCATTGAAAATTATCTCCACGTTGCATGGCAATCCGCCACACTTGAAAACAGTAATAGCGAAACACAATATACCTTTGGTGTGCCGTGGTACATCACCTCGAGCCTTACGCTCTACAACAAAGAACTCCTTAAAAAATCGGGTTTTGCCAAACCACCCACAAGTCATCGAGAGCTGACTTTGTTTGCCGAAAACGTAAAAAACAAAGCCGGTGCCTATGGCCTGATGCCAAGCATTGCTTATAAAGGTAATTTTCTCAAAGAGCTCAAACGGGTCGGTATTCCTTTATACAATAAAGATGGCCAATCACTCGTTGGTGGCAACGAGCCTCAAACCCACTTGCAACGCTACATTAGCATGTTCAAACGCAACCTCATTCCACCCGAAACCATCACCGAAGATCACAACGGCCAAGTGGATCGGTATAGCGCAGGCACGCTTGCCATGGTGATGATCTCGCCCAACTTTCTAAACAAAATAAAAGAAAATGCGCCGTCAGTGTTTGCGCAAACCAATGTTGCGCCACAGTTTCCAACAGGATCGAAG
>CAYGPY010000301.1:0-3575 GCA_964351765.1 uncultured Vampirovibrionales bacterium | reverse complement strand
GGGGTATAAAAATTATGTCAATTCAAGGTCTTAACCGGTCCGATTTATCATCACTTACGAAACAACTAGGCGCCACTGGTCGTAGCGGCAATACTCGCAGTGGTAACGAGATGTCAGCAGGCGAAAGAGTGGCTCAAATTCAAAAAGATTCAGGGCAACAATCACTATCTGAATCGTCGAACAAACCAGAACGCAAAGCATCTTATAGTGAAATTCTGCTGCGGACACAACAACAAGAGAAGCCTGCTCATCCACAAGACATGAAATATATACTGTCTTCATTTTCAGGTAGACCCTCTTCACCCCCGCCTTCATCTCCTTTTGACCCTTCGTATAACCCCTATGCCGACAGTTCATTTGACGGTCTAAGCGAAAAAGGGAAACAACATATTAAAAATGGCATGAAAGTTGCTGAAGCACGTGAATTAGGGAAGGCAACACTTGAAACAATGCCCACAATAAAAAGCATCACTCGCTTGGCTCTTGAATTTGATAAGAATTTTGATAATACGATTTCAATTGATGAGCTAGAGAGATTTAGGGACAGACCCGACAGAGTGATAGTGGGCGACGCTAATGCTAAGAAAATTGAGAATCAACTACAGCTTGCTGATAAATTCATCAAACATTACGACAAAATTGCCAACCTCGACGGTAACGAAGGTATTAATCAACAAGATCTGAATAAATTATCAAGTTTAAGCACCACCCATCAAGGCCTCATCACAGAGATGGACTACATGATGCTTTACGATAAGTACCAAAACCTGTTTGCATAAAGGTATAAATTCATCAGGGGTATAAAAATTATGTCAATTCAAGGTCTTAACCGGTCCGATTTATCATCACTCGTGCTTCAGCAATCCGCCACTAGAAGTGGTAATTCACAACCCTTTGCTGAAAAGCTCGCTTCGGCTGAGAAAAGCACACCAACAGAACCACCACAAAAGCCAGAGCGTAAAGCACCTTATAGTGAAATAATGTTTCATCAACGACAAACCAACCCTACCTCAAGGGAAATACACGATAATATATCCGTATTTATAGGAAGACCCTCACCCCCACAACCAACAAGAGAAGAACTTTTAGAAGCATCTAAAAACAGATATGCTAGAGAGGGATCTTTTGATCATTTAAATAAGGATCAAAAACATGGCGTGATAAATACGGTAGAAGCACATGAACTACTAGAACTAGGGAAATTAGGAATTAACAACTTACCAACAACAAAAAGCGTTACTCGTTTAGCATTAGAATTTGATACTAATTTTAATAATACTATTTCTCTTGAAGAATTGGAAAATTTTAAAAACGACTCCGAACGCATTGTTATGGGGGAGGAAAATGCTCAAAAAATTCAAAATAAGCTAAAGCTAGCTGATAATTTTATTCAGCATTATAAAAAAATTGCTGCCTTAGACGGCAATGATGGCATCAGCCAAAAAGACATCTATAAACTTTCTAATTTAAGTCCTTTCAATCCTTTTAAAAATATAGTCACTAAAGGAGACTATGTAATGCTTTATTATAAATAATAAAAAATGCTTAAAAAGCACAAGCAAAATGCCTGTGCTTTTTGAATACTTAAATCAAACTCACTACTGAATCAATCTCAGAGCTTCTTCTAGTAGGTTTTTGTTTGTGGAGATGAGCTTGGCGGTTACGTCCATTTGCAGTTTGGCTTGTTGCAACAGGCTTACTTGCTCTCGCATGCCTACGTTGGATTTTTCTAACAGGCCACTGCGGATTTCACCACTACCTGCAACCGGCTCACCCGAGACTTCTGTAGGGCGAAACATATGATCTTCAGGCTCGCTTAAGCCACCCGGATTCACAAAGTTCACCAATGAGACTTTATACAACGGCGTTACTTGGCGTCCTTCATTGGCCAAGCCAACAACCGTACCGTCTGAACGTACTTTGTATTCATCGTACTTACCAAAAAACTTGCCATTACTTGGGTCAACCCACAAGTTAATTTCGGTTGTTGGCACGTGCCCAGGGCCACCCATACTGTGGTTCGGATTATTTGGATTCGCCGATGGTGTACTGTTACCCGTGTTAATCATCGAGCCATCTTCGCCCAGCAAATAACATTGCACCTTGTAGCCTTTTTCATTGACAAGCGAGCATTCCTCGTAAAATTAAAAATCACCTAAGCAAGTAAACATCAACTGGCAATTCTCATAACGGAACGTAAAGTAGCCTTTCCCTTCAATAAAAAGGTTGGTTGGCGCACGGCCTGGAACCGCTTTACCTTGCTCGTCACTACGCGGAATTTCGTTTAATTGCACGCCATTCACAAAATCACTGAAGGTCGCACGGTGCTCTCGATACCCCGGCGTATAAATATTACCCAAGTTTTCAGACAACACACTAAACCAGTTCATGGTGGATTTCTGTGTATTCAGGGCTGTTATAAACGGATCATGCATCGTTTTTCTTCCTGTGTTTTGTTTCTTTTTGGGGAATATTTCTTCCTACTACAAATAGTATCGGCCGATTTTGGGCCAAGTTTAATAAATTCGGCAACATTGACATAAATAAGGGTCATTAGTAGTACTGTAATGAATTTTATCTATTTTGCAGAACGGCTATCAACGAAGGGACCCAGAAGGATGATTAATCCCAGATAAAATCGTCGTCGTCATCCTGATTCGAACGACCAAAGTGACGGGGGTCTTCTTGTTCATTCTCGTGATAGGCCAAGTCACCGACGGGTAAATTCTTAGAACTCATACGCTGACGCAATTCATCGAGTTGTTGTTTGATATAAAAAGCCGCTGCTCTGTCGTTAGAGATAAAATCGGCCGATACGCGCCCGTTACGAATACGTAAAATTAACGAGGAATTTTCATCGACTTCAACACGAATCGGACGACCCGTGGCATGGCCTTTTTCAATCAATTCGCTGAGCTTGCCTGAAATCGTGTAGCCTCTTAAATCCAAACTACCATCACCTTGGCGCGGGAAAATCTGATTTAAAGGCACGTTACCGGCCAAGATTGGCAAGCCCGGAATCACGGCATTTTTCAAGAACATCACATCTTGATTCGATAAGACGGCCTTCAGCAATGCCAATTCTTTTTTGATAATGTCGTCACTCTCTAAAGAACGGACCGACTTACTTTCAATGGTGGCTTTTTTATCGTAATCCACCGCTTTGTTTTCGTTACTGGTGGTATCCTCCGATGATTTTTTCACATCATCGGTTTTTAAGTATTCTTGGACAGCAGCCTTAGCATCTTGCTTTCGGTTACCCTCACTCACATTGCCAAGCAAGTCAAGAAAGGCCAAGTCAATGGCATCAAAGCCTTGCGAGCTACTGCCCACAACACGATGCACACGGGCACCATCGGATTGAACGGTAAATTGAAAGGGGGTGTCTTCAATTTTCATAAAGCACAAGGACTCCTAAAAGTTAACGGTTGAGGTGATGTAAAATAATAATAGTGGGGAGAAGGGAGATAAAAAATTAAGGATCAAGATCGTCGGGGTCGTAGTCGATACCAGCCAGGTCATAATCTTCTTCCACTTCTTCAACCTCGGCTTGTTTGGCTCGAAAATAACGCTGG
>CAYGPY010000300.1:0-3575 GCA_964351765.1 uncultured Vampirovibrionales bacterium | reverse complement strand
TGCCGACGCTATATAAACTATAGAACTCTCATGTTAGCTCAATAATCTTGAGTTTATACGGGAATTCGAATATTGATTTGAGTGCCTTGTTGGGGTTGGCTGTGAATTGTAAATTCACCACCGAGCTGTTCAACACGCTCGCGCATGCCCCGAATACCGAGATGGTGGTGTGTATCGGAGGAGTTTGGTAGATTGGGATGAAACCCCTTGCCATCATCGTGAATGCGAACTCGAAGTAGGTTGCTTTCAGAAGGGTCGTACACTAAGCTAATGGTTATTTTGTTAGCGTTAGCGTGTCGTTCGCAGTTATGAAGTGCTTCTTGAATGACTCGGAATAAATTGAGCTCAATCTCTGGTGAGAATGTTGATTCAGGTGAGACGTCCCAAAAAAAATGGATTGTCGTGTCTTCTGGTTTTTGCTGTGTTTCTTGTATCAGTTGCTCAAGACCTGCGTGAAAGCCCAAGTCTTCTAATATTTGAGGCTTCAGGTTATGACAAATGCGTCGCATCTCGCTAATCAATTGTTCGCAATCTTCAGGTAGGTCTTCGGTTTTACTATACTTACGCTTAAAGGCGATGAGCTCTTGGATGATACCATCATGCAGGTCATGGGCGAGCCGACGGCGTTCGGTTTCTTGAAGTTGGATGGTGAGTTTCTTTGATTCGTCTAATCTTTTAAGCAACCCATAAATGTCTTTGGCGGTGATGGCCATTAAAATAAATCCGAGACCAAACAGGCTTAAAAAGAGTACTTGAGAGGTGAACTTTGAGGAAGCATTGAGTTCTCTGAATTCTTCCTGTACACGATCAAGGCGCAGTGGGAGCACGTTTTTAATGAGAAGGCTGTCGATATTAGTGATGTTGGCATCGTTATTAAAAAAATTAAGTAAAAGCTGTGTCTTATGTTTTTCTTCGGGGTAATTGTCCAGTAATTGTACTTGATCTTTAAGGTTTTGCCATTGAGCCAAAGCCTCATCCGTTTTTTTTTCAGACTGCAGGCGTTTGGTTTCAAGAAGCCCCCAACGCAGATTGTTTAGAATAATGAGTCGTGTGGTTGTAGTCTCCGTCTTTTGAAGTGAGCTTTCCCACCGATGGGTGACCTGATGTAAGCTAAACCCCATTAATACGGTAATTAAAAGCATCACCGCCAAGGGCACTAAAATAAGCTGTTTGTTGGGGCTTGATGTGGTTCGGATGTGTGTAGAGACGGCCATTATAATTACCATTATTGAATTTGGAAGGTTGAAACGAGTGTGATTTGAAAGAAGGCTTGAAGAAATTTATCTTCAAGCCTTCGTAATTACATAGTTAATGCTGTAAGTTTGCTAATTGCAGGCAACCACAACAGCAATATTACCGCCATTCCATGTGTAGGTACCGGTACATTTACCACCTGAGCCTGAACAAGCGAATGAGTCATCACTTGGTGTACAGTTACCATCACCAAAATTTAAGGTAGACAGTGTTTCGGTAGAGGCATCGGTTAATTGAGCGGCACTGACAAAATCAGTAAAGTTATCGGGTGTTACCGCATTTTCAGCTGTATAGATAGCTGAGGCACTGTTAAGTTGTGCCGCGAAATCTTGAAGCATTGAACGTTCAGCAGCAATGGTCGCATCACCAAAGCGTGGGATCGCAATAGCGGCCAAAATAGCAATAATCGCGATTACAACGGCTAATTCAATCAATGTAAAACCTTTTGTTGATGTAGCTTTCATATTGGGACATCCTCCTCGGATTTGATTAACAAATTTGGAATTCTGATTCTATTATAACTATCGACGATAAAAGGGGGAGAGTATAGGTAAAATTACTGATCTTTCATTTTGAGTTAATTAACCTTTGTTTTAAAAGCTGGAATTTACTGAACTTGGAGCATAATGCTACCGCTGCTATCTAGGGTGTAGGAGACGCTTAGGCCTTTTTGAGCCAATTGGGGGAAATCATTGTTGGTGCAAGTGAGTGTGGTACCCGATGGGGTGCATCCACCGCTACCAATAGTGAGCGTACTGATTGTAAAGGCTTCCCCATCGACCAAAGCCGTTGTCTTCACAAAATCCTCAAATACCTCTGGCTGAGCTGAATTCTCCATTAAATACAAATTATACCCACTACGTAAATTTCGCAAAAAATCTTGAGCCGCAGACCGTTCCGCCTCGTCACCTAGGTTAGACAAACGGGGGATAGCAAAAGCGGCCAAAATAGCGATAATGGCAATCACAACAGCTAGCTCTATGAGTGTAAAGCCGTTTGGTTTAATTGTGTGCTTAGTGAAGTTCATTAGTTACTAGCATACCCCATTTTCAATGCTTTTGTGTCATTAAGACAGTCGGTTTTTGATTTAAATTCCTGTTAACCGTGATGTTAGTGCTTTTATTTGTGATGTGCGCCACGTAAATAAACCAATATGGTTTTTTATTGAGGCGTTATTTCCAAGGGCCTCTCTGTCATAAGGGTTACTTGCACTGACTAGGCATATATTGGTTGATGGGAAGGCGCTCAGCAGTGTGTTGAATAATTGAACTTGGAGAGGATGCATGTTGGCATTAAATGCCACAAACACACATTGACTGGGTGTGCTGGCATTGTTTAGAACAGATTGAAGAGTATCTTGTTCGTTGCTTACGTTAAGCTCTGTTTTACCGGATGTATGAATGGCATAATGATAGGAAAGTGTTTGAATGCCGGCTTCTTTCAGAGATTCTGTTAAATCTTTTGTGGTCTTGGCTTCCCAAGCATAATGGTGAATCGTATGTCGATTGGGCTCAATAATTAGTATGGGTTCGCCGGAGTCACTAATCAAAGGTGGGTCCGTACTAATCAAGTCTACAATCGCTGCATTTGCCCATTCTAAATTAATGTTGTGTGGGGACGGGGTATGTATTGGCATTGATGTGTTTTTTTGCGGTGTAATGATCTGTTTTGCCTTTAAAACAGCGGTTACGGCATTGTTAATAATCTTTTCAGGGAGTCGGCCTGATTGCACGGCTTGAACCAAAGATCGATAAACGGATTGAATAGATTGATTGCTGTGCTGATAAACCAGCAAGTGTGTGCCTGCAAGAAGACTTTGTATGGCTGCTTCATCGGCATCAATGCCTGCTGAAATTGCACCCATGGTCATATCATCAGTGATAACCAAGCCTTTAAAACCAAACTCTTCTTTTAAAAGTGTGGTGACGATATAGGGTGATAACGTGGCGGGCGTATTGGTCTCGTGCTCTGGTTGCAGATCTGGATAATAACCATGAGAAACCAATAACGCAGGGATATTGTTTTGGATGGCGTGGTTAAAGGTGGCTTTTTCTTCAGGGTTAAACGTGAGCGTAGGCAGTGCCTTATGGGAATCTACGGTGCCATGGCCATGGCCGGGGAAGTGTTTGCCAACGGGTAAAACATTTTGGCCTAGATAACACAGGCTGGCGATAGTGCCTAAAACATTTACAACGTTAGGGTACTCAGAAAAAGCACGCACACCAATAATGGGGTTGGTGGGCTCTAAATTCACATCCAAGGTGGGAGCAAAATTGAGGTTGAAACCCATTCGTGCCAGTTGCGTTGCCATTGTTGTGTAC
>CAYGPY010000299.1:0-3586 GCA_964351765.1 uncultured Vampirovibrionales bacterium | reverse complement strand
CCATTGAATCCACTGAAGATGCAGTTAATACAGAAGAAACTTATACGGCACTTGCTGTGCTTGATGAAGACGATATGGAAGTATTAGCCGAAGAAGCGTTTGATTACGGCCTGATGGCTTACAACGATGGTATTAGCCCTATTAGTAGCGCTTTATGGTTGGGCCGCTTCACTGAAGATTTAAACGCCATTGATGATACCTCAGAACGAGTTTGGGAAGCCCTAAAATCGCTTCGTGGTACCGGTCGTGCGCGTCTGTTTTATGGCCTTGATCATAGTAATTGGATGGATGGCCGGACGCGCTTAAGAAGTTCTGACATTGCTGACTTGTTGCACCCTGATGAACCCAACAGAAGTATGTATGAGTGGCTGGTGTATGATTTGATGAAAGAAGAACCTGTTGCCAGTGCTAGATAAAAAGCACTAAGTTTATCATTGCTTATTTATGTTTATATTACTTAGCCTTTCTTGATGCCCTACGCCGTTCATAGCATACTGAGATTATGATCCACACGATTCTCACATTCCAAAATCGGTTTTTAGTCACACGTGCCTTGATACTGTGTGTTACTGTGATGAGCTTCTGTATCGTATCGGTACTGCCTTCATCGGCACTAGAATCAAAACGTGTGCAGGCTTCTGTTGAAAGTAAGGAGACGGCGTTTGCATTAAAAACATTGGGTGTGATTCCTTACAATACCAGTGCTTTAGATAACCGACAGGTCCTGTTATTTGTACACGGCATTGCCCCTGAAGCGGGTGAACTATTTGGCTGGGGCAACCTCATTCAGTCGATTGAAGCCAGTGAGAAGGCGCGACTTGAGAACACAGAGCCTAGTGACGTGAGTGATGGTTTTTTTAGGCGCTATAAGGTTTACTTTTTTAGCTATGATCCCGCCGATAACGTGACGGTGAATGCCAAACGATTAAAGCATGCGGTTGGCTATCTGGCTGAACGTTCTGAACAGCGTGCGGTAGAAGCGTGGCGTGGTATTACACCCCCAACAACCATTAAGGCTGTGGCTTTAAGTTTAGGTGGTTTGATTTATCAACAGGCCATGGCCGATGATGAGATTGTGTTACACGCCACGGAACAAGTCATTACACTGGGGTCCCCCTTACACGGAACGCCTATTGCCAATCCACCGTGGATGCGTTCCGCCTTAAAAAAAGGTTCTTTTTTATCGCCGTTACGCTTTGGACGACGAACGATTTACCGACTTGTGGAAGATAAATTCCCGTCGTTTAAAACGGATTTTTGTTGGGATAATACCGATCAGTTGATGCCTGCCGATTTTGTAAAAGCCGTGCCGTGCCAACGAAACGAACTCAGTGATGAAGCGCGTTCAAAGTTTGTGACGTATGCCGCTTATTTTGGTGTTGATAAAGAAACACAAGCGGTTATCAACGATGCGCTTGCCTTGCCTGAAGAATATGGACTGGCGTTGTTAGAGACCACAGATACGTGGAGCGACAAAAGCCCTACCAATAAGCACGGCATGATGGAGATGATGCAGAAGTATATGACACGTCTGCCGATTGCGTCAAAGAATGGAGATGCAGAAATCGCCTCGTTGTCGGAACCAAATGAGCCAACTGAATTACCGGCGATGTATGCCTTGAGTGATGGGGTAAGCCCTATCTACAGCCAGCTTTGGTTGGGACGCTTTATGCCAACAACGAGCAACCGTGCTGATGAAGCGGTTGCCTCTAATGAGGCGCATAGTATTAAAGATAATCGTTCCAAGAGTAATATTCAATCAGCACTCTGGCATAACAAATCCATGGTGCAAGCCGTGCAGCCCGAAACGGTATCCGCTTCGGTATCCCCATTGCCTCAACAAAAATGGGTGAGTGACAGCAACCTAATGCGCGCCTTTGCCTCGCCCGATTCAGCATCACCATCCTTTATCAAAACGTCAAAGACAACGATGCACTACTCTGTAGATACGAGTTGGAACACTTTAGCGACATTACGTAATAAGCCAAACGTGCGTTTGTTCTATGGCTTGGATCATCGTGATTGGACGGAAGGCAGCACGCGTTGGAAAAACGTGTCTTCTGTATGTGACATGCTGCATACAGATCAACCTAAAAAGCCATTGTATCAGTGGTTGTTAACAGACGTAATGCAACCTGCTCGCTAGGATTTTAAAGTTTTAAAATAGTTTTTTTAAGTATTGTCTAACTTTTCGGCAACACGCAGCTTCGCACTGCGAGAACGTGGGTTGCGTGCAATCTCTTCATCGGTTGCCGTGAGTGGTTTTCTGCTAATGAGTTTTAACGTCCCTTCTTTGCCTGATTTGGGCTTGGCCTCATTATCTCGAAAGACGTTCTTCACAATACGATCTTCGAGTGAGTGAAAGCTAATCACGGCAATGCGTGCTTGAGGTGCTAAGAGCTCAATGGCTTGATTTAAGAAGGATTCGAGTACCCCTAGCTCATCATTCACTTCAATCCGAAGTGCCTGAAAAACTTTGGTGGCAGGGTGAATACGTTGAGGTTTGTGGCCTAAAATTTTACGGCTCACACTCTCAATTAAATTGGCCAATTGCCGTGTCGATACATAAGGTGTTTGTGCGCGTTCTTCAACAATACGCCGTGCAATGGTTTTACTAAAGCGTTCTTCACCGTACTCACTAAATACACGAACCAGTTCCACTTCTTTGTAGGTGTTGACGATGCGCTCGGCGGTGAGCTTTTGGGTGGTATCCATGCGCATATCCAAAGGGGCGTCTTTATTAAAACTAAAACCGCGTTCGCCTTGATCGAGTTGAAACGAAGAGACCCCAATATCAGCAAGAATACCGCCTGAAATGCTAGTGATACCGTGCTTTTCTAGCTTGCTTTTAATGTGGCTAAAGTTGCTATGGATCGTGATGATTGTACTGTTGTTGGGTGCCGTGAGCTTGGCTTTGGTTTGCTCTAAAATACCGCTGTCTTGGTCAAAACCAATCAGTGTACCGTCTGCATTCAAGCCATCTAAAATACCACGAGCGTGCCCACCCCCACCGAGCGTGGCATCCACATACGTATACTGAGGCTGAATCGTAAGTGCGTCCATGCATTCGTTAAATAACACAGGGATATGCCCACTGTGACTGGCTTTGTTGTTGGAGGGTGAGGACGTCATAAGTAAAGCGTAACCTTGCTTGAGTTTGAAATTCTGTTTTTAGATCAGATCTGAAATGGCTTTAGAGTGCCTGATCTCGGTCATTACGAGGATTTCAATTGATGTGAAAGTCTTTATAATCATAACACTGGTAGTTTAAAAAGGATAAAAGCCAAAAGGAAGTACACATGGCTCGTATATTTGAAAATCAAAACAGCGGTCGCCGCATGATTCGTTTATCGCCTGATGACGTGTTGATGGTGGTCAGTCAGTATCAACAACAACTCTACGAATTGCGTCGGATTGTTGAAGATGGCGAGCAAAATCAAAATCCTGATCATGTGTACGATAAATTAAAAGAGTGCGAATTCTATCTGCCCGAAGATATGTAAAAAGGGGGAGATAAAATACATTGTGTCGCGTAAGAATCTATTTTTAATTTTCAAAAATACCATTACTTAAAATTTCTGATATT
>CAYGPY010000298.1:2986-3588 GCA_964351765.1 uncultured Vampirovibrionales bacterium | reverse complement strand
GCTTTTGGTATGCTTATGGCAAGTTAAAGGCCTCTATTTTAGGCATTGTAGCCACCTTTACAGGCATATTCAAATAACCTTAACCAAAAGCGAGTTTCTTTATGACAAGCACGACCGATACCACCCAATCCAACGCTTCGGATGAAGCCTATCGATTAAGTGGTGTGGATTTAAAACGAGCCGATACCGCTGTGGATGTGGCCAAAGTGGCCAGCGCTCAAACACGTAACACAGCCAACGGTATGTCACTTCTGAGCAACATTGGTGGCTTTAGTGGTGCCTTTACCCTACCTGTGGGTATGCAGGAACCCGTTTTGTTAACGGCCTGCGATGGTGTAGGAACAAAGCTTAAACTGGCCTTTGAAAGTGGCTGCCACGAAACAGTAGGGGTTGATTTGGTGGCGATGAGCGTTAACGATATTTTAGTAAACGGCGGCCAGCCATTGGTTTTTTTAGATTATCTAGCCACGTCAGAAATTCACCCTGATCAAATGGAGGCTGTACTTGCAGGTATTAGTGAGGGCTGCCAGCAATCGGACTGCGTATTAATTGGTGGTGAAACGGCCGAAATGCCTGGGTTCTACAAACAAATAGAATATGAC
>CAYGPY010000298.1:0-2976 GCA_964351765.1 uncultured Vampirovibrionales bacterium | reverse complement strand
ATTTTGCGTGGGGGTAGCCGAAAAAGCACACCTTTATCCTCGCATTGATACCATTGAAGAGGGCGATGTCGTGATTGGCCTTGCTAGTTCAGGTTTACACAGTAATGGCTTTAGCTTGGTGCGTCGTATTTTAGAAGAGAACAACATTGATATTCAGTCGGTTGATCCGCAACTCTCTGACAAACCAATCTCTCAAACGCTTCTCACACCAACGCGCATTTACGTGCAACCTGTTTTAAAAGCACTTCAAGCGCATCCTGATGCGGTTAAGGCGATGGCTCACGTCACCGGTGGTGGGTTTTACGATAACCTCCCGCGTGTATTACCTAATCATCTAGGCGTAAGCTTAGATAGTACCTCGTGGGATATGCCGCCCGTTTTTGACTACATCAAAAATCTAGGAAATCTAACCAATGAAACCCTATGGCATACCTTTAACGCAGGGGTTGGCTATGTACTCATTGCTAAAGCTTCAAAAGCCGACAACATCATCAGCACCCTAAAAGCCAATGGCTGTAACTATTCTGTTCAAGTCATTGGTGAGGTAGTGAGCTACGTCAACCAAAACGAGGCGACCCCTACACCGCATCCTCGAATCCATATACAATAGAGACAGATAATCCACTTTAAAATACAACTTTAATAACGTACTGTTTTAATCCCTCAGGAATACGATCGTGAACGCTCCGACTCAACACGGCAACGACAATCCAACAACGCACGTGCAGGTGGCTTCGCCCATTCGCTTGGGCATCTTAATGTCGGGCCGAGGCAGTAACATGATGAGCTTGGTACAAGCCCTCAAAGAAGGCCGCATCCCTTGTAGTGAATTGGGAATTATTATTAGTAATCGTGATGAGGCCAAAGGCTTAGACTACTGCAAAGCTAACGACCTACCTTACGAGATTGTTTCTGAACAAAAAGCAAGCGAGCGCGATGCGAGCATTTTATCGCTTTTAACTGAGCACAAGATTGATCTGGTTCTTCTTGCTGGGTATGACCGTATTATTTCTGATGCACTTTTAGATGCCTTTCCCAACCGTATTTTAAATATTCATCCCAGCCTACTCCCAGCCTATGGGGGCAAAGGCATGGTGGGTATGAATGTACATAAAGCGGTCATTGAAAATAACGAACGCCACTCAGGATGCACCGTCCATATTGTGACCAAAGATGTGGATGCCGGGCCTATTTTGGGACATGCTGAAGTAAACGTCCTGCCCAACGACACCCCCGAATCATTGGCCGATCGCGTGCTCCTTGCCGAGCACCGACTTTACCCCGATACCATTGCTGAAATCATTACCTCATTGGTGATGGAAGAACTTGAAGAAGAAAAACAAAATCAGAATCAACGTTAAACCCACAGGACTCAATCTTTATTATGAAAAACATGATGTCACTTTCACTCGCCGCGCTATTTGCGGTTGGCACCACGGTTATTCTTACGGCCTGTGATGAGGATGTTGTGCATCAACGTCCCGTCAGTGAACTCAACACAGCCGCTGAAAACTATCGCCAACAAGGCAATGTGCCTGCAGCAGTGTGTCGTTTAGAGGCCGCGTTGGACTTACGCCCAAACGATACAACAACACTGAATAACCTTGCCATTGCTTATAAAGAAAACGGCCAACTCTTTGAATCCATGCAAACCTTTGAATCCTTGAGCCAAGAAGAAGGCATTAACCAAGTTGCTGTTAAGAAAGCGTTGGGTATTGTCAGTGAAGCCATTGCGGACAAATATCAAGTCTCGGCTGTTGAAATTACCGATGCGCCACCGGCACCCAAAAAACTGACTCCCGATGAGATTAAGGCCATCCAGAAAAAAGCCCTTGCTCAATACGAAGTCGCCATTGCCTACTATCAAGAAGCCATTGATGCGGCTCAAACCAGTGAAAATGGTGCTGCTCAAGTTGCCGGACTAGAGCAACAAATTGAATTAATCAACGAACATCGTGACAGCATTATGGAAGAACTCAATAAATAAAATTTAAAACCTATAAAGAAGAGCCCCCACTTATGAGCCCCGCCATTACTAAAACTGAACTACAGCAAGCCATTACTCAACTCACCTCTGGGCGTGTGATGGTTGTGGGTGACGTGGTCATTGATGAAATGATCTATGGCCACACGCACCGCATGTCGCGTGAAGCCCCCGTGCTTATTTTAAAACACGATGACACCCAAATTTTACTTGGGGGTGCCGGAAACGCCGCCCACAACATTGCCAAACTCACCACCAACGGAAGTGGCTGTTGTCATATGTTGGGTACGGCCGGTAAGGATTACCATAGTGGACTGCTCCTTGAGGCCCTTGATCGCGATGGGGTTCTCAATGATGGCTTGGTGCTTGATGAAACCAGACCCACGAGTACCAAAACTCGAATTTCAGGTATCGCAAATCACTCGGTCACGCAGCAAATTGTGCGTATCGATCGTGAATCCAATGCGGATTTATCTACCAAAGTAGAAAAGCAACTTAAAGACAACATTACACAACGTGCTGAAAAAGTGGATGCGATTTTGCTTTCTGATTACGGATTGGGTGTGATGTCCAAGAGCATGATTAGTCACTGTATGGCACTCGCCAAAGAAAAAAACATTGTGCTCACGGTTGATTCTCAACAAGACTTAACTCAGTTTAGTCAAGCCGATATGATTACCCCGAACCAGCCTGAAGCCGAAAAAAACTTGGGCTACCCACTGGATACCGAAGCCAATTTAATTAAAGGTGGGCAAACCTTACTCAAGCAAACGGGTGCTAAAAATATTTTAATCACCCGTGGCCGAGATGGCATGAGCTTGTTTGAACAAAACGGACGCATCAGCCACATCCCCGTTTTTAACCGAAGCGAAGTGTTTGATGTAACCGGTGCCGGTGATACCGTTGTGGGTACCATTACGCTTGCCCTTGCCGCAGGTGTCTCGCCATTAGCAGGAGCTGTACTTGGTAACTTGGCTGCCAGCATTGTGGTT
>CAYGPY010000297.1:0-3595 GCA_964351765.1 uncultured Vampirovibrionales bacterium | reverse complement strand
CCCCCGCCCCCCCCCCCCCCCCCCCCGCCCCCCCCACCCCTCACACCCCGCCCCCCCCCCCCCGCCCCCCCCCACCCCAACCCGCCCCCAACGTTGTAACGGGATTACTGACGATAGCGCCAGGGTTGTTGTAAACGGTGCTGCTTTCAATGCTGCCACGTGTGCGAACACGGCCATTAAAATAGATCCAGAACTGGACCGCTTTATAGGGTCCTGTTGTTGTCCCGCTGTAAGTGCCGTCAGGGTCAATATGAAACGGAATAGCATTAAGGGCACCTGTACCACCAAAGGAGATGGTATGTCCGTAATATAGTATTCCGCCATTTGCCAAAACTAAACACGTATGCGTACCTGCGCCGCAATCAAGACTGGTTAGCGTTTGAGCTCCATCCACAAGGGATGATGTATCAACACGAATATAGTTAATGAAGGGTGTAATGTCATCAAACTCAGTACTGGCATCCATCGAATTTTGCACGCGATAAACCGTTAAGGCTTCGGACATCGCACCAATGGTTTCTTTAGCAATGGAGTTGTATTGACCACTTGCAGTCGCATTGAGCACCTTAGGGATTGTGAAGGTTGCAATGACACCCAAAATTGCCAAGGCTGATAACAGCTCGGCAAGGGTAAAACCCCATGATTTTTTGCTCGTCAATCGGTACATACTTATGTATCGACAGGGGGGGGGTAAAACTTTAATTTTTGCGGTGCTTAGTGTTTACCAGACTAACCATGTTGGGTCTGCTGTAACTTCGGGCTGCATGGTTACTGAACTTGTTATTGTATTGGCTTCGATCGTTCCTCTGGTTCGGATTCGTCCGTTATAATACAAAACGATTTGTACCGATTTACCGGGCCCTGTGGTCGATCCAGAGTACTCGCCATCAGGATCAAACCAAAAACGCAATGCGTTTAAATTACCGGTGCCCCCAAAACTTTCATTGGCAGCCCGATAGGCACCCCCATTGGCAAGAAAATAACAAGGTAACGTTACGGTACAGCCAATAGAGCTCTGTCCTTGATACTGATCTAGTGTTCCCGTTGTTGTGGTTTTTATATAGTTCAGCGTATTGAGTATGTCATTACCGGTTGTTGTGGAGGCCAAGTCGCCATTAAGCTGTGAAACCATATGTATTTGAGACAACGAAGCAATGGCCTCTTTGCCCAATGCATTAAACTGCCCATTGGATGAGGCATTAAGCACCTTAGGAATAGTAAACGTCGCAATGACACCCAAAATTGCCAAGGCTGATAACAGCTCGGCAAGTGTAAAACCAAATGCTTTTTTGTCCATAAAAAGGTGCATATCATAGTATCGTCAGTAGGGAGAAAACCTTTAGCCGTTACAACTGAATCGGATCCATCATTTTTTGGAGTTCGGCGATGGTTTTGTCCATGTTAACTAGGTCTTTTACGGACTGGCGCAAAAAGGTGTTGATTTCGGGCATCATTTGGATGGACGTATCAATCTTGGGGTTGCTGCCGTGCTCGTAGGCCCCAACGTCAATCAGATCTTTGGCGTCGGAATATATCGCTAGAATTTCTCGCATTTTGGCCGCAGCAGCCATGTGCTCTGGTTCGCAAATCTCAGTAAACAAACGGCTCACGCTCCCTAGTACATCAATGGCGGGATAATGGTTCATCGCCGCCACCTTACGACTGAGGAAGATGTGCCCATCAATAATTCCTCGCACAGTATCCACCACAGGGTCGTTGGTATCATCGCCTTCAACCAGTACGGTGTACAACGCTGTAATCGAGCCCTCTTCGGTGTTGCCCGATCGTTCTAACACGCGCTGAAGCCACGAGAAAATCGAAGGCGGATAGCCCTTCATCGTAGGCGGTTCACCAATGGCCAAACCCACTTCACGGCCACTCATCGCAGCACGGGTCACGGTATCGGTCATCAAAAATACTTTTTTGCCTTGGTCTCTAAAGTACTCTGCCACAGCCGTTGCGGCCTGCAGGCACTTCATCCGCATCAACGGCGGTTGGTCACCGGTGGCACACACCAGCACCGAGCGTTTCATACCTTCTTCGCCCAAGCTGTTTTCCATAAATTCTTTTACTTCACGGCCCCGCTCACCAACCAAGGCCACCACGTTAATATCGGCTTCAGAGTTTCGGGCGATCATACCCAGCATGGTTGACTTACCCACACCAGAGCCCGCAAACAAACCCATCCGTTGGCCTGCACCCATTGTCAAAAGGGAATCGACACAACGGATACCGGTCGAAAAGCGGCTTTTAATAATCGGTCGCTGCAACGGATCGGGCGGATCCTGATCGAGAGACACGTGCTTAGCCATTGCCGTGTCCATCGGCATCCCATCCAAAGGTTCACCCAAAGGTGTTACCAAACGGCCAATTAAGAAGTCGCCAACGGGTATCGTTACCGGATTACCCGTTGTGGTAACCCAACTCCCTTGAGAAATACCTTTGCCATCATAAAGCAAGAGTAACTGCGCTCGGTCACCCTTAAAGGCAACCACTTCAGCGGCCTTCGGCTCGCCATCCACGCTTTCAATAAAACAAATATCGCCAATCTTCAGCTTGGGCAATTGCGCTTCTACCAGCAAGCCTTGCAGTTTGGATACGCGACCCTTATACCGATTTAAATCGGCACTGTACAACAAGTCACGCATGTGTGTTTTGGTGCCCGACAAGACTTCTTCAGACAGCGCTTTACCCCCAAAATGAACGGGCTTAATCAGAGGCGCTTCGTCCTTCGTTGCTATGGTAGCAGGCAACGGCGTATCCTCAGTCGGAACTAGCGCATCGGTGGGGCTACCCTCTTTTACAGACGAAGTCTCTTGTTGAGGCGGGTCGTCATTTAGGCCATTATTCAAGGGCGTAGGTTGTTCATCGTGTTCTGTCATCGTACTTACTATTGTACGGTTTTTTCAGCATCTGGCATAGTCACCAATAGATAGGTTGACTGACGTGGCCGCTTGGGAGTCATGAGTGGTTCAAAATACAGTGCTAAAATAGGGTGTGTAGGTAGGATAGATTTAAGGTGAGAGACAGCCCGTGTTTGAGTGGACGATCAGTTTTGTAACCCTAGCAACCCTTGAGATTGTTTTGGGTATCGACAACATTATTTTTATCTCGTTGTTTTCGGCAGGCCTGCCACCCGAAGCGCAAGAAAAGGCCATGCGCTTTGGTTTGGCCATCGCATTTTTTGGGCGACTGGTGTTACTGTTTTTAGTGAAACAACTCACGGAACTCACCGAGCCTTTGTTTAGTGTCAGCCATTTTGAATTCTCGGTAAAAGACTTGGTGCTCATTGCCGGTGGTTTGTTCTTACTGACAAAAAGCTCGCTTGAAATTTACGAGAAAATGGAAGCCGAACTTCACGATGGTGCAGCGCGTCCACCTAAAAACGATCCGCAAGCCTTTATGAAAGTGATTTTTCAAATCATGCTGATTGACATGATCTTTTCCTTTGATTCGATTATCACAGCCGTGGCGATTAGTCGTGATATGTCGG
This sequence comes from uncultured Vampirovibrionales bacterium, assembly GCA_964351765.1. Taxonomy (GTDB): domain Bacteria; phylum Cyanobacteriota; class Vampirovibrionia; order Vampirovibrionales; family Vampirovibrionaceae; genus CAYGPY01. The sequence continues at coordinate 102 of CAYGPY010000297.1, read as the reverse complement.
TGATTGTGGCGGCCATGTTGCTGGCGATGATTTTGATGGTTGTTGGGGCTAAGTATTTTACGGAATTATTGGAACGTCATCCTTCTATTCAGATTCTAGGAC
>CAYGPY010000296.1:0-3631 GCA_964351765.1 uncultured Vampirovibrionales bacterium | reverse complement strand
GTCCCATCAATGGTTTTGGTTTCAAGGTCGCTGACCGCAATGCCTGACTTTTTAGCAAAACCTTCAGCGGCTTTGGTTGGTTTTCCGTTTTCATCAAGCCCCACACGAACCGGTGGACCCTTGAGTAACTCTTCTCGATCGGGTTGCTTGTCCGGCAGACCGTCAATCATTAGCGCCAAACGACGTGGTGTTGCCAGAACCTCAATCTCACCAAAATCAACGCCGGCTTCTTCTAACGCCGAACGGGTTTTCTCTTTAATTTCAGCAGGCGCGGTTTTCAAAAAGCCAACCGGCAATTCTTCAGTCCCCACCTCTAAAAGATATTTGTTATCGGCCATGATGTCTGTCTCTATCCTGTTCACTGCATTCAACAAAATCATTACGATGACACTCTGAGCATGTCGCTTGTATAAGGTATCGTTTACAAGCTTATTGTCCTATAATCAGGCATTTTTCTCAATGCGAAATCACCGTCAGTAGCCAGAGGTCTAAACAAGCTATTTAAGTGTCATTGCAACCTGTCGCGCTTCATCTTCAAAGGTGTGTTCCAAGGGTGTCATCACCGCCGTCACCTGATCACTCGAGTACTGACGCAGCAGGGCTTTTCCAATCAATTCATCGGTCAACACAGGGTTTTTAGGAAGCAATGAACCGTGCAAGTACGTACCGTAAATATTACCGTGTGCCACGCCCTCAAAGCCATCTTCGCCGTTATTACCATTTCCTGAAACCACTTTACCTAGAGGCGTTACGCCCTCACCAAGATAGGTACAGCCACTATGGTTTTCAAAACCAACCACCTTACTGCCATCAGGACGCTCTAGGGTGATATTACCGATAAAACGCGTGTCGCCGGCAACAGTATGGGCATCAATCACGCTTAAGCCCTTCAACTCCTCGCCTTGATGTGGCTTATAATAGTGCCCTAACAGCTGATAACCGCCGCAAATCGTTAAAAACACAGCCTTTTCCTTGGCAGCCGTGATCAACGCCGAGGCTTTATTAGCATGCAAATCGTCGCAAACAGCCACCTGCTGGATATCTTGACCACCTCCCATAAAGAAGATATCGGCCATATCAGGCGCAATGGTATCGCCCAAGCCCGCTGTCAGGACCTCTACCGTAATGCCACGCTTGGTGGCGCGATGCCATAGCGCTAGAATATTGCCTCGGTCGCCATATATATTGAGCTCGGCAGGGTAGAGATAAGCGATGGTTAATTTCATATCAATGAGTGTTCCTACTTAAAAAATGGGTTAAAACGGTTCAAAAAACACTCATTTTTAAGCCATTTTTGGCTGTTTTTAGTCGTTTTTTGTACGTTTTTTGATGCATTTTGACGGTATTTTTTGATTATTTAATTAATGTTTCGTCACAAAACAGCAAAAAACCATGCGTTTTGGACTTTATATAAGTGTAAGGGATAGAAAAACAAGTTGGCAACTCAATCTTAAAAAGAATCGTCTTTTTTGATTGATTGGCATGTCTTTATCGACAATAGCCAAAGGGTTTAAGCTGTTTTCTATAACAATGTGGGATAAATTAGGTTCAAGGAGTGTATGGGTATGTTTGTTAAGAAAAAAGATCCGCTAAAAAAGCATTACAAAAATCAGAAATCTGTTGAAGAAGCGCGTAAGGTGCTTGAAATGGACGAGCAAACCGAAGAAGGATTTCTCGGCGCTCAGGCGATTTTGCTACTGAACGATTTGCTGTAAAATCAGTGACGCTAGGTTTTATATAAAATGCATTAAAACACCACCGACTTTAAATCGGTGGTGTTTTTTGCAGTGTTTAAAGTGTTTAAGTTGATAGCAAAAAGGTGATGATTACTTATTTTTTGCCACGAATAATGGTTGAACCAAAGTCATCATAAGACCCTGTCCAGTCATTGTAGTAAATATTATGGAAGAAGTTTTCCATTGGGGTGCGCTTTGCCGCAGGTGGCTCACGCCATTCTTGACGACTACGCTGGGTTGAAATCATTTGCACCGTTTCAGGTGAATAATTTTTGATATGAAGCATATCGTTTTCAGGAGCGTAGGCTTGTGCTGCATTGATGGTAGCAACCATCACGCCAACAGCCAACATGGATACAACGATAACTTGTTTTGCATTTAACATCTGGGGTGTCTCCCACTTGGTAAGGTGATTCTTTTAATAGATAACACTTATCTATAGACTTTGATATCTACAGTCGGTCTCTGTGAGCTCACTCACTGCTCGCTTTATTAGTATCGGCAAGCTTATTAGAAACTTTAAAACTATATTTTCCTAGAATTGCCTTCATTAAAATGGATGTAATGTTGATAAGGCAATACCGCTTCGATTGGCCGAAATGCTTTCTAGCTAAGTTATACAAGCTGTTTTTCATTCAACCTACTTTTACTATAGCCTTTCTTACCATCACTCCGTATCGGCAATATGGAGGAAATATTAATCCACACTCTCGTATTTATCAAATTCTATCAAAACACAGCGTTTACCACGTTAAATCCTCCAGCCTCACTACAGACGTTTCACTGATAAACCGTTAAAATAAGAGTAAGCACCTCCTATTCAAATTACTCACCTTTGAGAACAGGTCACGTCATTTTAATGCTTCCCACTGATGACAATCTATTAATACAACCTTCGCTTCCCATACCATGGGATACTCTTGAAGCTATTATAGAGGGGAAATCGGCTGTTGATTTAAACGGCATGCCCGTTCGCACCGAAGAAGAAGCGCGTGATCTCATTTTTCATTATGGCTATGACTTAGACGATCCTGTCGATTTTAAACACGCCAACAAACTCTTTGATGATGCTGTTACGTTTATCAATACCATGTTTTTAAGCACCACCATGCCCGATGGCACATGCTGGTCCGAGTTTAATGAACCCGTGACCAAAACAACGAGCATTCCAAAACGAATCACGCAAGATCGTGATTTAGCACAACTTATTTTAACGGCCTCGCGCGGTAAAAAACCGTATAAGTTTTGGGCCTGCGCTATTTTAAAAGTCATGCACACGCTATCGTTTTTAGAAAATAACGCCACCAATCAATACATGAAACTTGGTAGTCAGCAGATTTTATCGCGCTTTAGCAATATTGTGCGTTCTGATGGAGACGGGCATGTCCAGCTACTGGCCAAAGACGGAACAGGTTTGGATATTTGTCGCTTTGAAAAAAAAGAAGAAAAGCCCCGTGACAGCATGTTGATCAAACTGCTGTGCAAACCAAAAAACGTGGCCGATGATATTTGGGATCGTGTGGGGGTTCGTTTCATCACACACAAAGCGTCTGATGTACTTTTAGTCATTGAAATCTTACGCCAACATAAATTGTTGTTATTTCCCAATGTGATGCCCGCGCGATCGCGTAACACGCTTTTGAACTTCAATGATTTTCGATACAACTACGAAGTCCTTAGTTCAGAAGCACTCAGCCAAACATCCACAAAAAGTGGGTTATCCATTCCTAAAACCATTCGTGATTTAAAGCCTTTCTTTGATCAAATCACAGTACAACCACCCGAAAGTTCTGATTTTGAAGAAAACAAAGCCAGCTTGGCAAACTATCGCGCCATTCATATTACCTGCCGTCAGATGATTAAAATTCCCAATGATGATGAGTTAAATCCAAGTC
>CAYGPY010000295.1:0-3636 GCA_964351765.1 uncultured Vampirovibrionales bacterium | reverse complement strand
TTGAATATGCCTGTAAAGGTGGCTACAATGCCTAAAATAGAGGCCTTTAACTTGACATAAGCATACCAAAAGCAATAGAAAAAATCTGCACGAAACGTCATACTGAAAATAAAGAATACTGAGCTCGTGAAAACGTAAAAATAAGCACAAAAAGCCAACTGCGAAGGGCTGTGGTTCAGGACTGTGACCTGATGGATTAGGGATATAACTGAAATTGAGTATCACGGCCTCTGTTGCCAGATTAGGTGGGGCGTCGTTTTGAGTTGTATCGAATCTAACCGAGTTTCGGAGTTACACCGAATTCCTTTCGGGCTGTACCGTAACGATAATCTTTATCAGTTTCTTTTGAGGGATTCTGACGGTGTCTCATTTTTCAGGTGAGTAAAAAATAAGACACAGACTATTATTGCTTCGGAATCTCACCGAATGATCACAGTGTATTTGCAGTGGTTGTTGCGTTGCATTAAAACAAAAAATAAATTCTTTATTTTAATGTGTTGGCTAAGCAACTGCCTGAAGCAGATTCAGCAAGAAATACAATGTGCTTTTCTAACAATACATCTTGGTTGCAATTTAAGTGGTGAAACTCAAATGTTTGACCATTCCTTATTATTAGAAGATGCGTAAGAGAAATTAAAAACCGAAGTTTATTAACTTTGAGCTGAGTGTCTTTAAACACGTTTCAAATACAAATTTAATCTAAAACCGAAGCTTCAAATAAAAGCGTATTTGTCACGCTTAATGTCTAAATAACCTTACATCGTTTCCTACGTATCGCCAGCCCTTCATCAGCTGGTTAAAAACCATTCTACAGATTTTTAGTGCGCTTGAAATAGTAGGTAAAGTTATATGTGATTTAAAAAACAAAAGTTAATACATTTATCAATAAAAGACAGGCTAAACCATCCCTTAAGAAGCAGGCATAGAGACTGTTTTAGTTTGTCTCGGTAGGCTCGTCTGTATCTGTTAAGGGTTCTTTTCTCTCTGGAACCGCCTGAGTCGTTTCAGGTTTTTCTTTTGCCGTTGGATCAGTAGTGGGCTCTTCTTTTTCTGTTTTGGCAGGAGAAGCAGGTTTTTGTTTTACTTCGACGGGCTTTCTTTTAGAGGTGGTCGTATCTTGGTCCGTGTCCATAGCTCTTTTGTCTGTAACAGGTTCGGCGGTGGCTTCGGGCATTGGGCTTGATAGCACTTGATCGGCTTTTGTCTGCATTTCAGCAGGCGGTGTCTTAGAGGGGGCTTTGATAGGAGAGGTGTCCATCACAATGCCATTAGCGCCTGTTTTTCCGCCACAACCGGTAAGGGTTAAGCATAAAATCAGGATTGTAACTAAGGCAAGAGTTGCTACAAGCGCAGAGAGGAAGCCCATTATAAGGCTTAGCGTATGACGAAAACAGAATTGCCCTAAATCGTTGAGAGGATTGATTTTGTTGTTGAGATTGAGTGATGAGGACATCCTGATTCCTTAGTGTTTGCTTAATGGTTTACAAGTGATGGTGACAGCACACTATACAGCTTTTGCGACTGCGTAGAGTGAGAAAAAATGGGGCGGATGATGGGAATTGAACCCACGAATACCGGAATCACAATCCGGGGCCTTAACCACTTGGCTACACCCGCCATAGATTTGTTATTCTACCGCAAGCAAAAAAAGAAAAACAAGTCCAAAGATAATACGTTTTAAAAATTGTTTATTTTTTCTAACGTTTGTTTCTTGATTACTAACTCAGTTTATTATTACCGTCACAATGATGGCTATTATTATAGATATTCAAGTTCATTCGGGGTACACTTTTTGTCTATGACAAGTGCTTCCACAACTCAAGCTAATAAACCAGCCCCTTTGAGTGCCGTGATCTTAACCGGCGCACGTCAAGCAAATATCCCGTTGCTTGAAGGGACAGGCCTAACCAGTAAGGTACTACTCCCTGTGGGTGGATGTCCTATGGTGACTTCTGTGTTTGATGCGATTTATGGATCGGATTATGATCCTGAGATGTACGTGAGTACTGATACACCTGAAGTTCAGAGCCTGTCTATGACGGCTCCGTTTAAGGTGTTACCTATTGGTAAGACGGCAGTGAGTTCTTTTATTGGTTCTATTGAGACTGTGCCTGGTGATGGCTGGGTTCTACTCGTATCAGGCGATCATCCTTTATTAACTTCCGAGATGGTAACCCATTTTATTGCAGAAGTTCAGAAACGAGATTTGGCCCTTGGCATTGGCGTTGTAAATAAGCGTCTTGTTGATCAGCACTATCCTGACACTGTAAGGACCTATTTCCCCGTAAAAAATGGGGCTTACTCAGGTGCTAACTTGTACTTGGTAAACAAAAAACGATTTATGAAAAACGTACACTTCTTTGAGACGTTAGATAAAAATCGTAAAAAACCTTGGAAGAGTGCCGTCTTGATGGATCCATGGACGATTATCCAATTGGCCTTCCGTCAGTTGGATATGCATGAGATTGCGTCACGCGCGTCTAAAGTAATTGGGTGTGAAACCGGTATTGTGGACATGCCATTTTCAGAATCTTGTATGGATGTTGATAAACCTTCAGATAAAGTTATGGCCGAGCGTATTTTAGCAGAACGTGCTCAAGCGCAATCATCCGAACCTAGCGACGTGCTTCAACCTTCTGTTCAATAACTTAATTTTATAAAAACTTAACTGGAGCACGCCACGTACAATATGGCCGATTTATTAGAACAACTCCACATCCCTTTACCGCTGGCGTTGGTAATTTTATTCTTGTTTACCTTTATAGGTAACGGGGTTTTGCCGGTTCCTGTAACGCCTTATGTATTATGGATGGGGCACTATCATGTTCCTGTTCTGGTTGTTGCTGTGGGTATGTTGGGCAATGTGTTAGGGTGGACGGTGGCTTATCGCTACCTTGCTAAATTCCTAGATAAAAAGCCGGGTTTAGAAGCGCGTATTCCCGTCTATTATAAAAAACTATTTATGAGTCGGATGGGTTTCTTTATATTCTTGTTTAATGCGTTACCATTTCCGTTTGATCCGATGCGTATTTTGGCTTCGGTGGGCGGGTATAGTGGTAATCGCTTATTGTGCTTTATTGTTTTAGGGCGTGCAGTGCGCTACACCATGTTGGTGACGCTTGGTGCCATTCTTGCTAAATACAAAATTCTTTTCTGGCTATTAATTGCCTTCTTCTTGGTGCTACCCATACTATTTAAAACCGTATTGAAAAACATGTGGTCCGATGATGTGAAACCGCCTAAGGAAACTAAGATTGCCGAAGAGAAAGCGTATTAAGCTTTTTCTGTTTGCCATGAGCTCCACAGTTTGTTCACAGCGTACACCGCAAAAATCATGAGAATGGGCTCTAGAGGAAAGCGATACCGAATGTCGGATGCCGTGACGGTGAGAATAGGGTAGGCAATTAAGTGCGACCAGATGGCAATTTGCAATAATAAACACTGCCAAGGTAGTGCCTTGCTTGTTACAGGTTTTTTATAGAATTGCGTGAAGGGTGCTAGTGTAAGCAACCCACCGATACTGCCAAAGAAAATAAGCGGATACCAAATAAAGCCATACGGATCGTGTTTAGAAGGTTCTTTAATGAGCCGGATAAATTCTTGAACCGTGACTCGGACATAAAGCAGAGGCGAATG
>CAYGPY010000294.1:0-3636 GCA_964351765.1 uncultured Vampirovibrionales bacterium | reverse complement strand
GCGTTCCAGTTCCTTTTTAATGTCTTAACACGGTTGGTAAATCTAGTTTTAGATATAAATTTGAGCTTAAAAATTAAAATCTGTTTTGATGAATAACAGGTCTTGAGTGGGTAACCATCTGAAGCAAACCCTGTTATAGAGCTAAGCATGTCGGTGTTTGTTGAGTGGACACGGAGAAAAAGTTCAACCGGTACATGCCTTTAGAGATGCAACTTTAACAAAAGCACAATGGGCTGACAAGTCTTTTTTACGATCAATTTTGAAGTTTTTGCTTATCGGTTGTTTGTTTTTTGTGTTGCGATTGATATCAGATTTTAGTTTATTGCGTTATTCTGTGAGTATTCGCTAGCTTGCTCGGTTCGTTTGCTCTACAATAAGAGTTGGTTTTCAGAAGCAACGACACTAATTAAGTGTTTGAGTTGACATGATAAATTATCTCGTAAACAGAAAGGGCATTCAATGCGTTTTAAGTCAATATCTTTGATGGTGTTAGCCTTAGTCATGGTTGCGGGGTTACTGTATTTTAATAGTCAAAGCAATACAGCGCAAAGCGTGCCTGTGCCGCCGGCAAGTCCCGCTCAAGTGTCTGCCGATGTGACCTTGCCTGTGACGGGCCAAGACCTGCAAGAGCATGGGGAGTTTGTGAATGAGGGCTTGAAGCTTAAGAAAAAAGCGCTGAAGCCAGCTGTAGCAAACAAGCCCTGTCGCTTTGCTGTGATTGGTGATGCGGGATCGGGCAGCGTGCATCAATACAATGTGGCTAAACAAATGGCCTCGTTTTATGCTAAGGCACCGTTTAATCAGGTGTTGATGCTCGGTGATAATGTGTATCCTGATGGCAATATTAAAAAAGAAGCGGTAACAGCCTTTGAAAAACCGTACGCACCTTTATTGAAGGCGGGCGTTAAGTTTGTTGTGGCACTCGGTAATCACGATACTGTTCACGGATTTGAAGGTGATCAGCTTGTGTATTTTAAAATGCCAGGACGCTATTATACCGAACAACTTTGTACGGCCTCAGAACACGGTGCGGATGTTACGGCCGTTGTGATTGACTCGAATATTTTGGCTAAAGATGCTACGCATCAGCAGTGGCTAAAAGAGACACTAAAAGCAGAACAGCAAAAAGAAACCCCTCACTGGACGATTGTTATTGCGCACCATCCGGTGCACACTTCGGGTGCTCACGGTAAGGATGCCTTTACCCATACCTTGCAAGCGGTGTTGGATCCGATTTTAGATACCTACGATGTGCCGTTGTATCTGGCTGGCCACGATCACAACTATGAACGCTTTGCCCCTAAGCAAAATGTATTGCATATTGTAAGTGGTGGCGGTGGTGCTTGGGTGCGTAAGTTCGGTAAGATTGAAGCGGGTTCATTAGTTCGCCATAGCATTAATCACTACATGATGTTTGAAGGCAAGCAAAAGACGTTGTACTTTAAAGCGATCGATGAAAACGGGAAAACAATCGATAAAGGTACATTAAGTCAGTAGTGGAATAAGTTATCTATGCTGATGCAGCGGGCACTTCGTTTGATTCAAATGGGTTGCTTAATTTCCAGTGCATTCCCCAAATAAGGGCAAAAAACACAACCGCTACTGCTGACTGTGTTGCTGAAGCGAGTTCCCCACCACTTTGAACTGCTTGCAATGCTGTTGAGAGCATTGAGAAGCCAGAGACGGCAAAGGCAATCATCATCATAAAACACACGCAGTAACGGTAGAGTTCAAAAATAATGCTTTTGCGTTGCTGAATATCACACGTCATAGGGTTTGTCTCCTGATTGGTTGATTGAAAAGGTGGTAACGCTAAGAACATGCCGAGCCCCATGAACACCAGAAAACCCATCAGGGTAACAATGACAAAGGCGGCGAGTTGGATCATAGCGATATTCCTGTATCGTGACTTGCTTCAATTAAGTTGGGCAAATGGCTTAAATAACTATTATTAATTATACGGCTTATTCAGAGTTTGGTTGGTCATTAATTTGTAGTGCTCTACAATAAAATGATGTTTTTGATGTATCATAGATAGTGGTCGTTCACTTGTAACGAAGTTCGCTTCGTTTTTTCGTTTTAAGGTTTGAAGATAAATTACTAGTTTAGGAAAGATTATTTCTATGATCGTTCGTATTAAAGAAGTGGCCAAAGACAAAAAAGAGTGGAGTCTATACCGACTTGCTAAGGAGTTAAGACTCCCCCAACAAACCGTTTATAGCTGGGCAAGCGGACGAACTCAGCCGAGTTATGAGAATATGGACAGACTCTGCGATATTTTAGATTGCGCCGTTGGCGAATTGTTTGAAGCCCAACCGGTTCAACAAAAATTGTTTTAAAAACACAAAACGTGTTTATTCAAACTCAGGGGTAAGGTTGTCTTCGTAAATTCCGATGGATTCCTCAACGGCTCCAGAATCTTTAAACGTGGCGATATGAAAGAGGGCATCACTCTGGTTGACCAGAGGGATTTTCGTCATGCCGATAATAATCCCAGTTTTAGGTGAACGCACTTCTACTTTGCCACTGCCATAAGGGTTCGAAATCACACCAAGTAGCGTGTCTTTTTCGACAAAGTTACCAATTTTCTTTTTGACGCGCAAGCTACCACTGTGCGGCGCACGCACCCAATGGCTAGAGCGAGCCACAAACACTTCCTTACGATCAGGTGTTTCTGTAAAGGGTTCGGTTACCTTAATAGCACCGTGTTTGTGGGCGTACCCATCATCAAGCATGCCGATCGAATTCATAACTGAAAGAATGCCTTTGAGGCCGGTTTGAATGGCTTTTTCGTCATAACGAAGTGCTTCGCCTCCTTCGTACAAGAGCATTGGAATCCCTTTTTCAAGGGCGGCCTGACGCAGCGACCCATCACGGGTGGTGGCGTTTAGCATCACCGGCACGCGAAAGGCTTGAGCGAGGCGACGGGTTTCATCATCATCCAAGCAAGCCCGAACTTGTGGCAGATTGGTACGGTGGATGGCACCCGTGTGCAGATCAATGCTGTGGGTGGAGTGCTCAATGATTTCGTCCATCAAAATCTTGGCAATCTGCCCCCCGAGTGATCCGTTTTTAGAACCGGGAAAACACCGGTTTAAATCGCGTCGATCGGGTAAGTAGCGTGAGTTTCGATTAAAGCCAAACACATTGACCACGGGTGTTACAATCAAGGTTCCGGTTAAGTGCTTACTCAGGCCCTTTTTGGTTAGCAGCCGTTTACAGATTTCAACGCCGTTAATTTCATCACCATGGACGGCCGCAAAAATAGATAACACCGGCCCTGCTTTTTTGCCACGAATGACTTGCACAGGAATACTGATATCGGTGTAGTCAAATAGCTTTGCTACGGGAAGCTCAAGCTGCTTCTTTTCGCCCAAAGGGATAGACTCACCAGAAATCGTGATGATGTCAGACGGATCGACGTTAGTACTTGTAGGCATTGTTTATCCACGCTTAGTGATACGTATTAACAGTTATCCACGGCCTGTCATTGCGTTAGGCCCTTTTTGAATATCTTTTTCGATGTACTCAATAATTTTGCCTGCCACATCTTTACCCGTGCAGCCTTCAATACCTTTGAGACCCGGTGAGGAGTTTACTTCAAGCACCAACGGCCCGTGAGCCGAACGAATCAGA
>CAYGPY010000293.1:431-3677 GCA_964351765.1 uncultured Vampirovibrionales bacterium | reverse complement strand
AAACACCGAGCGCGCCACAAATTATTAGCGTCTCGCAATCCTCACTCAGTCATAAGCCCAACGCCTCAAACAAAAATAAAATTCAGGTGCTCAGTGGCTCACATTATAAAGTCGTTCAATTTAAAGTTAAGTAGCTTAAACGCCTTTATTTTTTCATAAATCATTCTATACAGGCTCACCCTAAGGTTTTCACATTGTTTTCTTATTAACCCTTTGGTCGATGCCTGTTTTGCTGTGAATTCATACCATAGAAGGGTGGCAAATAAGGCAGACAAAAAAAAAAGCAAACGGTGGACTAAGATTCACCAACAACTTGCTAAAGTATCGCAGCAAGGCGCCTCGTCTCGAAAAAAACAAGGCAAGCAAACAGCGCCAGCCACCAAAAACAGCATGAGCTATAGCATTGATGAAGACACCGAACCCACGCAAGCCATTGATTTGCCCGGTGAATCAGACAATGACACCAGCAATATTTATCAAAGTGATGATCGTTCCAATTCCAACGAGAAAAACGTAAAAAAAACCAGAAACAAGCGTGCTAAACGCAAAAAAGATGCTGAAGAAACCAATACAGACAGCATCACTAAAACCAGTAGGTGTGACAACAAAACGAGCCGGTATGCGCCATCTCCGTATGACGCCTCCCCCTTTGGATTCATAGCCCATTTCGTGCAGCAATGTTTGGATAGGGTGAATCCAGCCAAACATCTCGCCGGACTCCTAAAATGGGTGTTTCCTATGGCTACTGCTAATACGCCAGACGAAAAAAAATTGAATCATCATTCAAACTATGATGCTAATGGCTCGTCCAGTAGCGACGCATTGTGGTGGTATACCCCTATGATGTTGTTCTTGGCCATTGGGGTCAACGTTATTTTATGGTGGTTTAACGACACCCAAGTAGCGCGTCAAACACTGGCATACTATCAAGGTTTAATGGCTCAATGGAGCGATTTTGGCTTCATCCAAACCGTGCTGCATCAGCAGGGCAGTGGCTACCCCGCTACTAATTTATTGACCATCGCCTACGCCAAACTCACGCTTGCCAATAGCATTCACTACGACAGCCCTACGTGGGATCGTATTGTCCACTTCTTTCAGTGGCACGGCAGTTTAAATGATGCCCTTGTCACGTATCAGCAGGGTATGTTTATTGTGGCCATTGCCATGGTTCAAAGTATTGGTCGCCACCATGTGGGTCGTATCTATAGTGGTATCATCACGCTCTTGTTCGCGTGGGGGCCGTTGGCTCACCAACATCTATATCCTGGTGATCCGATGATGACGTATACCGTCATCAGCTTAACAACCCTCTTAGTCATTAGCCGCTCTTTTCGTCCGGCAGGCTACAACACAACAGCCAGTACCTATACACCCACCAGTCCACATATCACAACCAGTCGCTGGCTCATCATTGGCTCGCTTCTAGCTGTTAGCTTATTGATTCATCCAGCGGCATTAGCGCTCGTAGCAGGACTATTTATTCGCTCTATTAAAAAAGATGTGTTTATTAGTGGCTTAATTGTTTGCCTTGCGGCTCTGGCTATCAGTGCGCCCTTTAACATGGCTAACTTATCGGCCACACTCACACAACTTGGTAATGACGCTGAGCAAGTGGGCCAGACGGTTGTCACGGCCGTGGATCATCCTGAGCGCATCCCAACCATTATTCAAACGCAATTGAATATGGCTGCCACTCAAATGAATCCGTTTGATAACCCTCAATTTAGTAACACGCAACCCAACACCCCAGAGAAAGCGATATTACTCACCTTATTATCCGTATTAACGTTAATGGGCATTGCCATTGGCCTTAACAAAATGGGTGGCATTGTTAGCTTGTACACAGCGGGTTATGTGGTGTTGTTTATCTTTGGTGGCTTCCATCATCTGCTAACCCCCAATGAACATGCCTTGATGCCGGTGTACCCACTAATGTTTTTATACCTCTATTATGGGCTTCGGGTTATTCATCAATTCTTTTATAAACTGCGCCTCCCCTTTGCCGGATGGGCTCTACCAACGCTCACCATCCTCATGATGATCCCCGTTATTAAGCCTGCCCTGCAACACGGCCACACGGGTGCACCACCGGTAACTGCCTCTATCATTAAACCCCTTCCTCAACTCACGCAAAAACCAACCCAGTCTGTTAAGAGCTTGGCCTCAAACGTGACCTCAGGTGTTGGCAATACCGTGGGCTCCATGACGGGCGGCATTTGGCACGCCATAACAAATAGATTTACCAAGAAGAATCAAGCCGGCTCTTCTCAATCCATTAAAGCGTTCAATCCACCTCAGTCAACATCAACAGGTAGTGAAAACGTGACGTCGGGTGTTCCCTTACAAGTGCAACCCAACTCACCTTTAATGCAACGCCCCCCTCAAAACTATTCCCCAGCGCCTCCAGCCACATCCAAAGTGGTGGATACCTTACCTGACTTTCAAGACGTCATCCCACTACCGAATCAACCCGAAGACGTTGAAACCGTCTCGACGCTCGCGTTTGCTTCACCCGTAGCGAACAAAGCATCCACTCAAAATACACTGCCTTCAATGAATCACTGGATTCATACGAATCTACCCGGTGGCACCCAGATTGGCGTGCCTAACAAGGCCAATAACAAAACCAATGCCGCTCTGTTGGCCACATTACCGCGGCCTAGTCAGTCCATCAGTCAATTTCATTCCAGCGCGCTGATGCTAAGACAGACATTAAAAACCGATTATCTTTTGGAAACCCCTAACACCAAGGGGGAATCCTACTTTACGCCGATGCTAACCAAGTATCCTGAACACTTTGAATTGGTGCACGAAACGGCTCAACAAAATGCCAAGGGCCACTACGATGATGGCTCGTTTGCGCGTTTGTGGCGTGTTAAGCAGGTTCAGTAACAGCTTCTTAACGCGATACTTGAAGGCGGGGTGCCTTTGATTGACAATATAATCTGTTAAGCCTGTCACAGATTATAAGAGATCGATGCATGTCACTCACTACTGAATCAAAAGAAAACACAACTGTTTCGGTTGGCGAAAAAACGCGTCTTGAGATTGATCGTGAATCCCTTGAACGCAGCATTAAAGAAGCGATGGCCAAAGATAAAGAAGGCGGCTGTGGCTCTCAAAGCTTAAACGATCCTGATCACACCCCATGTGGTGACAGCCTGAGTGATTGCAGTAAAGAGGCCGACCAGCCTCCTGTGAGCGATGGCTTTTGGAGTCAGCTACTCAACAACGGCTTTTATA
>CAYGPY010000293.1:0-421 GCA_964351765.1 uncultured Vampirovibrionales bacterium | reverse complement strand
GTGTACCACGAACCGAAAACTATTTTGATGCTCGGTGGGTGCCGTCATCGTGAGTTTGCACGCTATATCGCTTTGTTATTGCCCTCGGCAGAAATCAGTCTTTACGACACTGACGCCACCGTTGCGATGAAAGCCAAAGAAGAAGTGTGTTGTCGTTTTGAGTTTTTTACGGGTTCCGCCACCCAACTGCCTTATGCCGACAAGGCCTTTGATTTAGTGATTGCCCATAATCTGTTTGAAATGACCGATGAATCCAACTGGCAACAAGCCCTTAATGAGGCGCACCGTATCAGTAATCGCAACCTGATGGTGAGCCACCACCGCCCAATGATGTGGAATGTGCTCAAGCATATTCCGGGCGTAAAACAGGCCATTGACGAAAGCGGCGTGACGATTCCAGAAAAAACCTTACCCAAGCCTT
>CAYGPY010000292.1:0-3717 GCA_964351765.1 uncultured Vampirovibrionales bacterium | reverse complement strand
AAGCCGAAGGATTTGGATGTACAAGCTTTTGATAGCGTCTGTTTGGAAGTAGAGCCTCAGCAGCACCAAGCAAAAAACCAGCCTACATACCACCTTTTACGAGCGTCTATCCGTGTTTTGGTCGAGTGCTGAATAGATAAACCCCGTACATCGCCCCAATTACTAAACCTCCAGTGTGGGCGACCATGTTTACTTCGTGTTGGTTCATCCAGTTCCAGCCGATGAAGATAGCGCCCCAAATGAGAGCCGCCTTGACTTGCTGGCCAAAGTTATCGGGGTCGTTGATGCGCTCTACTAACAGAACCAGCGTAAAGTAACAGCCGATGAGGCCGAAGTTAATGGCCGAGGCACCGAGGGTGACCACGGGATCAATAAAATAAGAGGCGAGCATCCCACCAATACCGGTGATGATGTAGAGTGTGATGGTTCGGTTTTTACCCAGTGAGGGTTCGAGTAGCATGCCGAAAATATAAAGCCCAAAGGCGTTGTTCATCAGATGATACCAATCGCCATGCATCAGGTTGGCAGTGATGATTCGATACCATTGACCTTCAGCCACCAGCTTTGGAAAAACGGCAGCCAACACACGGGAATCCAGCGTGCTTTTTTCAAAGCTCGGCCAACTGCTCCACAAATAAACCAAGCCAATAATCACGATAAACGTATAGGTTACCGGTAGCTTTGGGGCCTCGTTGTGACGTTGATGCACAACGGTGACTCCCGACTCATTACCATACTCCTCACCTAGATGATCACTAAACTGAGCCTCTGGCGTATCATCACGTTGAGTCGGTTCTTCGGTGGGTTGTGGGTCTTGTGTTTCCATAGATACGATCCTAACACGTTGAGCCATTGAACGTCTCTCTATTCGTGTTTTGGATTCGGTCTTGTCCACGCTATAATCAGGCTACGATTTAATGATATTGCTTAGGAGAAATGTTTCCATGTCAGCTTCTGCTTCTGCGGCCACAACCACTGTGACGGACGCCATTCGTGATAAATACGAGGTGGTTATTGGCCTTGAGGTACACGTTCAGCTTAAGACCGAGTCCAAGCTGTTTGATCCTAGCCCCAACTCGTTTGGGGATGAGCCTAACGTGAACATCCATCCGGTTTGTTTTGGTTTGCCCGGTGCCTTGCCGGTGTTAAACGAAAAAGCTGTAGAATATGCAATTCGTCTTGGATTGGCCCTAAATTGTAAGATCGCCCCTGTTACCAAGTTTGACCGTAAACAGTATTTTTATCCTGACTTGCCCAAGGGCTATCAAATTTCTCAGTTTGATAAACCCATTTGTGAAGATGGCCACATGATTTTATCTAACGGTCGCCGTGTTCGTATTTTACGAGCTCACCTTGAAGAAGATGCCGGAAAACTCGTTCATGCTGGTGCCGATGGCTTGGCCGATTCAGACTACAGCTTAGTGGATTTAAACCGAGCGGGTGCACCTCTGGTTGAAGTGGTTACCGATCCCGATATCCGTAGTGCGGATGAAGCCCGTGAGTACATGACTGAAATCCGTAACATTGTGCGTTATTTGGATGTGTGTGATGGCAACCTTGAAGAAGGCTCGATGCGGTGTGATGCCAACGTGAGTATTATGTTAAAAGGCAGTACCGAGTACGGCACTAAAACCGAAGTCAAAAACATGAACAGCTTCCGTTCGGTGCATCGTGCGATTGAATCTGAAATTGAGCGCCAGATTAACTTGGTTGAAGGTGGCGGCAAAGTCACCCAAGAATCGCGCCTTTGGGACGATGGATCGCAAAGTACGCGTGTGATGCGTAGTAAAGAAGAAGCGCACGATTATCGTTACTTCCCAGAACCTGATTTACGTCCGATTGCGATTTCTGACGCGCAGGTGGATGCCATTCGTAAAACGCTTCCTGAATTGCCAGCGCAACGCCTTGAACGCTTTACCAGCAAATTTAATCTGCCGGAGTATGATGCGGGTGTGATGGTTGAATTTAAAGAGATGGGTGATTTCTTTGATCAAGCGAGTCAACATACCAAGCAGTACAAAGGCTTATCCAACTTATTAATGGGTGATATCACTAAGTATACCAAAGACAATAAAGTGGCGTTGTCGGATACAAAATTAGCGCCTGAGGCTCTGGCTGAATTGGCTGAGCTTTTAGAAGAGAACGTGATTAGTTCTAAAATTGCCAAGCAATTGTTGCCTGAGTTACTTGAAAAAGGCGGCTCACCAAAAGCCATTGTTGACGAACGCGGTATGGCACAAGTAAGTGATGAAGGTGCCATTCGTGAAATCTGCCAGAAGATTGTGAATGCCAATCCAAACCAAGCGGAACAATACCGTGGCGGTAAAGATAAGTTGTTTGGATTCTTTGTTGGGCAAGTTATGAAAGAGACCAAAGGGTCGGTGAATCCTGAGGTGGCTAATGCTTTACTGAAAGAGATTTTAGACGCATAGTCATACGCTTATATTATTTTTTATGAGGGCTTAAAATCATGACTAATGGAACTGCGACGATGACGAATTTGAATGTCAAAACCATTGATGATCTTGGGGATTTATCGGGTCAGCGGGTGTTGGTTCGGGTGGATTTTAATGTGCCGTTGCATGATGGCATGATTACTGACGCCACTCGGATTGAGAAAGCATTGCCGACGATTCAAGCGCTGCTTGCCAAAGGTGCTCGTGTTATTTTAGCCAGTCACTTGGGGCGTCCTAAGGGTGAGGTGAATCCAAAGTTTTCATTGAAGCCCGTGGCTGAGGAAGTGAGTAAGCAACTTGGTAAGCCGGTTAAATTAATGGATGCTGTGTATTCGGACTCTGTTGTTAAGGCTGTTGAGGCGCTTGAAAACGGTGCGGTGCTCATGCTTGAGAACACTCGCTTTGAAGCGGGTGAAGAAAAAAATGATGATGCACTTGCCAAGAACTTAGCCAGCTTGTGTGATGTGTATGTGAATGATGCCTTTGGTGCTGCTCACCGAGCGCATGCCAGCACCGAGGGTGTGGCAAAATTTGCCGATACCAGCGTGGCGGGTTTATTGATGGCTGCTGAAATTAAAGCTCTCGGTGCGGTTGTTACGAAGCCCGACTCACCGTTCACGGCGATTATTGGTGGTAGTAAAGTGTCGAGTAAAATTACCGTGCTAAGTAGTTTGCTTGAAAAAGTAAACACACTGATTATTGGTGGGGCGATGATCTTCACCTTTTTAAAAGCTCAGGGCACGTCCGTGGGTAACTCGATGGTGGAAGATGACTATCTGGATACCGCTAAAGCATTGCTAAAAGAAGCCGAAACCAAAAACGTGACGGTGTTACTGGCTAAAGACGTGGTGGTGGCCAATGATTTTAAAGCCGATGCCGAATTTAAAACCGTAACCGTGGATGCCATTGAAGATGGTTGGATGGGCTTGGATGTGGGTACTGTTACGATTGCTGAAATCACCGAGACCTTAAAAAAATCCAAAACCGTCTTATGGAATGGTCCCTTGGGTGTGTTTGAATTTGAGAATTTTGCCAAAGGCACGCGCTCGGTTGCCGACACGTTGGCTCAATTATCAGAGCAAGGCCAATGCAAAAGCATCCTAGGTGGTGGTGACACCGTGGCGGCGATTGAACAATTCAACATCAACCCCGAACACTACACCCACGTAAGCACCGGTGGTGGTGCCAGCCTAGAGTTTTTAGAAGGCAAGATATTACCAGGTATCGCCGCATTGGATGTGAAGTAAGCTTAGTATCTAAA
>CAYGPY010000291.1:0-3721 GCA_964351765.1 uncultured Vampirovibrionales bacterium | reverse complement strand
CTATTAGCGTTGGGCGTGGATGAGCTTTCGATTGGTGACACCATTGGCAAGGCGACACCTGAGGACGTGACTGAGACGGTGAGTTATTTATTAGAGACCATTCCAGCCGATAAACTCGCTCTGCATTTTCACGATACGTTTAAGCATGCGCTGGCCAATATTGAGGCGAGCTTGAAACTGGGCATTACTATTTTTGATAGTTCCGCTGGTGGCATTGGCGGATGTCCTTTTGCTCCGGGTGCCACAGGTAATGTGGACACGTTGGCCGTGGTGCGCTTGATGCAACAGCACGGTATTGAAACCGGTGTGGATGCTGAGCGCCTTGAGGTGGCTGGCCACTATATTACTGAGGTGATTGATAACTTGATGGGGCTCACCGAGTCGACAAATACATAATTAATACATTAATAAAGGGTTAAAACCATGGATGATATTTCAGCAGTGGCCGTACCAACCGTGCAGGTTGTTTATCACGACGAGCTGGACTCCACCAATAACGAGGCCAAACGTCTTGTACAGGCTGGCGATGCGTGCCTGAGCAATGCAGAGGTTACGGTGATTGTGGCCGGTGCGCAAACATCAGGTCGGGGGCGATTAGGGCGCAGTTGGGTATCGCCAAGCGGTGCCGGATTGTATTGTTCGGTGATTCACGCTTGTGATGCCAAGCAGGTTTTAACGCCTTATTACACGTTGGCTGCGGGTTTGGCTGTGATGGATACGTTGGCTGATGTGGCCGATGCTTGGTTTCCGAAGGTGGCGCTGAAGCCCATTAATGATGTGATGGCCGTGCACGAGGGCGAAACAAAAAAGCTGGCGGGTATTTTGGTAGAAGGATTGATGAATCAAGCGATACTGCATCATGTGATCACGGGTGTGGGGATCAACCTGACGCCAGCCAACCGTGAGTTTGATCGCGAGGCCGACAAGCGTGATGTGATTCCGGTGAGCCTGCAAGAGCTAACCAACACGCCCCCAACCATGGATATCAAAACAATGGCCGAGCAATTAGCCCAAGCCATCCACAAGCGCTACCATCAACTAAACCTACACGGAGAAGGCTTCATAGAGCTAGCCTTCGAAACCAACCAACAAGAAGACACAGAAGCCCTAGAAGACATTCTCGCCCGCGGGGAATATTGAGTTGTATGTTAAGTCCTTATTCACAATTTTTATTTGATACATTTGTAGATTCAACAAAGATGGATGTCGATGAATCTTTAGTTTCATCAGGTGTTGTACATTCGCTTAATTGGGCTCAAATTAGATTAGCTTTTTTAAAAATTGTTATTCCAATGGTCATAACTTTAATATTGGGTTTTTTGCCTCTTGGTTTTCTATTTCAAAAGTTTTTTCTTCTTCTTCATACTGCTTTTGTACTTCAGTTCTTTGTAGCTTTGTTAAGAGTGTTTTTACCTTATACCCTTTTTGTTACCACTAAAAGAGTGGTATGTTTGCATCAATATTACTGTATTGAGTTTCCAATTTCTTTAATTGAAGAGATACAATTTGAGGTTGATAGGATTAGTTTTGATTTTGTATTAAAAACATTTGATGAAAAAGCAATTTGTTTTTCAGGATTTAAAGGCCTTCTTAAAAATATGAGTAATAAAGGAAAGGTGAGAGCTGAGGTATGTAATTCAGATATAAGAGATGTTATAAATGAAATAAATATAGATTCGTCAGTGTTGCACCCAGTCAATACAAATGGGTTTATGATTAAAGAAAATAAATGTAATTGGATTTGTAAATCAGCCCATATATACACTGGTTTACTTGGGGGGTTAGGCTATATGTATGTTCAAATTTTGTGGCATTTAGTCGGATTCCCCATCTTCACCACAATATCAAACTCTTTTTTTAGTATCGTAGGGTGTAAGCTTTACTAATGAATTAAAATAAGTATTTGAGATAAGATGACAGACTAGAGGCTTACCTTAAAGGATCTTCAGTGTTTTTTCTAAAGACCCTTTAATCTCATTCGCCAACAATTGATACTCTTTTTTGAGGTGGGTGGTGTTTCTGAAGAATAGGGCCATGGTTCTGCCGTCTTTTTTGTTTTTGAATTTTGAGAACTTTAGCTTTTTCTTAAATCGCAGATCGGATTCTACGGTTAGTAGCGGCAGGATGGCTGTCCCCACGCCCACTGATACCATCTGTATGAGGGTTTCGATGCTGGTGGCTCTGTACGTGTTTTTTACATTGCTCTCGGCTATCGAGCAAATCCCCAACGTCTGATCCTTTAAGCAATGCCCATCAGCCAGCAACAACAACCTGTCGTGATCAATGTGAGAGGCATCGACGGTGTTGTTGAGTTTATCCCCAAACGCCGGATTGTAGGCAATTACAAAGGGCTCAAAATAAAGATCGATCGAACTCAACTGAGGCTCGTCAAAGGTGGTGGCCGCAATCATCGCGTCAAGCTGGCCGCTTTTTAGCTCGTCCAGTAATTGATCGGTCAACCCTTCGTGAATCGAGAGCTTAAGATTGGGGTAGGCCTTACTGAGGGAGACCATAAAGTAAGGCAATAAATACGCACAGGCTGATGCAATAATCCCCACCGACAAGGGCCCCGATAAGGGTGTTTTGTTGGCTTGGCTCATCGCCAGCAAACTTGCCGATTCATCCAGAATAATTTGTGCCTGATCGAGAATCTGCTGGCCAATATCGGTAATAAAAAACTGACGCTTACTGCGCTCAAACACCTGCACACCAATGTGGTTTTCCAGTCGCTTAATCTGTTGGCTTAGGGCGGGCTGGCTCACACTAAGGGATTCTGCCGCCTTCACAAAGCTTCTGTGCTCAGCCACAGCCAGAAGGTATTTCAGGTCTTTAAGGGAGATGTCTTCAGCTTGAAGCATGGTTATTGTGCCTTCATTATAAATAAGTAATGCTTATTAGAATAATAACATATATATATTTGAAGTTATGGATGAAGTGGTCTATAGTGTAGACATAGACATCAGATAAATCGTTATTAAATAAAGGAACCTCCCTATGAACACCAAGTACACATCAGAAACACAAAAGAACTTAGACGCCGCCTTTGCCGGCGAATCAATGGCCAACAGAAAATACCTCTACTTTGCCAAGTTGGCTAAAGAACTGGGCAATGAGGAGATCGCCACGTTGTTTGAAACCACGGCACACCAAGAAACCGCCCACGCTTTTGCACACTTGGAGCTGTTGTATGCCGAAGAGAAGTTAACCGTAGAGCGTTTATTGGAAATTGCCATTGAAGGCGAACTTTACGAAACCAACCACATGTACCCTGAGTTTGAAGCCACCGCCATTGCCGAAGGTGAGAACGGTGCGGGTGCTGAATTTAAAGAGCAAGCCGAAGAATCCGCCGAGCACGCGGCCATCTTTCAAAAAGCCGCTAAGCGATTCAAAGCGCTCACCTCAGTTGAAGCCCATCACGCCGCACGGTACCAAAAAGCCTTGGCTGGCTTAAATAGCTAAGTCAATCAGAATCGTTTTATGTTTTAAGGAGAAATAATCGTAATGAGAAAATACATTTGTAGCCTGTGTGGCCATATTTATGATGAGTCGTTGGGCGACCCGGATAGTGGCCTTGCCCCCGGCACCAAGTTTGAAGATATCCCTGATGACTGGATGTGCCCAGACTGTGGTGTGGGTAAAGACATGTTCGAACTTCAGAACTAAGCTCTCTTTGTTGTCTAGGCTTCTACTACGCCAAACAAATACCCCTCAACTTTATAAT
>CAYGPY010000290.1:0-3731 GCA_964351765.1 uncultured Vampirovibrionales bacterium | reverse complement strand
GAATTAGCCTCCCACTTCAAACATTCTCCACAAAACTCCCGGTTATGTTGGCCTCAGCCTTTATGCCCATTACCGCTCTAGGTAACATTTTTTATATTGAAGGTAACGCCTTTGAAGTAACACTGGCTTGCAGTGGGCTAAACTCTTGGGTCGGTTTCTTGTTTGCAGGTTTTTTATGGTTTCTGTTTCGTCCCTTCAAAATGTCACACTTAATCTATGTGTGCCTAGCCGCTCCGATCCTTGCATTGCTCACCAACACCACACGACTTTGGCTCACCGCACTCGGCGCCTATTATATTGATCCCGATACGGCCATCAGTATTCACACCAATCTCGATTTTATTTTGTTTCCTGCTGGCTTGCTACTCTTTTTCTGGGTCGCACAAAAACAGATATTACCCATCAGCACCGAAGCAGAAACCACTGAAACAGAGCAAGCCATTGAACACACAACTGACGCCAGTAAAGACACCCTATGGGGACGTCACGTACTGGCTGTGGTCCTTATTGGTACCAGCCTCTTTGGTGCCTTGCTATTAAAAAGCAACACTGCTGCCACCATCGGTAGCTTAAACATTCCAGAAATCATCACGACCCAGACCTCTGACAACAAATCTATCCCGTGGCAAGCCGTCACACGCCAAGCCAGTAGTGCTGAAGAAGCCATCTTAGGTGCTGACATTCAAGTCCGTCGTGAATTCCAACATACAAACACTGAAACTAAAAAAACAGATCTTGTATGGCTTACAGCACTCCAATCCGGTGATAGCAGTGCTATTCACAATGTGTATGATTCGCTTCTGGCCTCGGGTGCAAAACCCGTCATTATCGAGGAATTAAACCTCACCACAGACGCCTGCCTCGAGTCACTCGAAAAAGCGGGAAACCCTAATAACGAGTATCTTACGAGTGTTCATGCCTCACGCATCCAGCTGCAATCTGCCGAGGGCGAGCCGTATGAGGCGCTACTGTGGTATCAATGGCGCTTTGGCAGTGCTGCCAACCGCTGGACGTGGTATGTCGGAATCCTTAGTGAGCGCTTGCGTAGTGCCTTATTTTCAAGCGCGGGTGCCTTCACCCCCTCTCTACCAGCGCAATCCACGCCGTGGCGACTCATTCAGGTGACAACGCCTGCTAGCAATAAAGAGAATTTAATCCCTTTTGCAGAGCAAGTCACCTGCTTACCCTTTGGTAAGTAAGCTTAAGCCCTTATTTATTCTTATTTAACAAGTCAAATTAAACACCTCAAATAGGTGTTTAAAACCCTACTAAAACGCGTCTAAAAAGATACGTCACATGCATGAGATCGAGGCTGAAAAGCATTAAAAACCGCTCAAAAACAGTCAAAAACGCATCAAAAACGACCCAAAAAGGGGCAAAAACAGCTCAAAAAGACGTCAAAAATGACAAAAAATGACCATTAAAACCGAAAAAAGAGGGGTGAACGAATCAAAAAAAGACTATTTGGATGAGGTGAGAAGGCCCGAATTTTTTTATACTAATACTATATGAAACGCATGCGATGACACCGATTTGGCGACAAGCTGTTTCGATTCCTCCGTATCCGTGTAAAAAGCAAACCGATTTACCCAGAGAGCTAATAAGACCCATCATCATTGATATCAGAGCGATAGAGAGATTAAAGCCGTCACTAAAACAGTGATTTAAGGGATGGCAAAGAAACCCTAAAGTTTTCGCCTCGTTTGCCGATACCCTCTATACGATAAATGCCTATTAGCGCCAAGGTTGAAAAACCCCTCAACGATAGAATTCAAAACCATTTCCAGTGAGATAAACCAGTATTAAATCCAGAAATAGCGAGTCGTCACAATACCTCTATAAGCCCCTTATACAAAGCTTATAAGAGCCATTACACCTCATCCCGTTGATGCGTGACTGCTTTTTAAAAAGAGATTTTATGGCCAATATTTTATACATCGCTCAATTCTTTAGCACCGAAACCGAACCCGGTGGTCAAGGACAACGCCACTACAAACACGCCAAGGCCTTAGCCGAATCTGGGCATCACGTTACCGTGATTACCAGTGGGACCACCACCATGTCGGCACCCCTGCCTGTGGTTAAAAAGAATGGCAAAAAAGGCGAGAAAAACGCAAAAAAAGAAAACAGCAAAATCAATATTGCCGCATCCCCAAGTCAATCCTCCAAGCGCATTCCCGATGGTTCGCTCACGGTGATTCATATCCCAACCGTCACCATGTCTAAGCGCTCGGTGCTGTCACGGGCTTATCGCTACTTTGAATTTAGTTTTAAAGCGTTGCTTAAAGGCGTTGAACTCACCTTGAACCCAAGCAACCTGTTTCACTATGTACTGGGTTCCTCACCTCCTATTTTAATTGGCTTGATTGCTTACATCCTCAGTGTTTTGGCTCGCGCCGAATTCATTTTAGAAGTGCGTGACCTGTGGAGTCAAACCATGGAGTCCAATGGCTTTATCAACAACCGTTGGATTATTGATGTGAACAGAGCACTTGAAAGCTTTTTATATCGCGCCAGTAAAAAAATCATTGTTGTCTCGGATGCCTTTATCCCTGTGATTGAAGACCAGGTCGATGGTTCTGATGCCAAATTGATTAACATTCCCAATGGGGCCGATCTCGAATTTTATGAGTACCCACTGATGTGGCAAGGGACTTATTTCTCTGATGACACCGAGTCACCTGAACGCGTGACCGAGACAAAGAAAAACTTTAACGTGGTCTACGCCGGTGTGTTTAGTGATTACACCAACGTTGAAAGTATTTTAGAAACCGCGTCTCTGCTTCAAAAAACGCACCCACACATCAAATTCCATCTTGCGGGTGGTGGCTATCAAGAACAAGAATTAAAAGCACTCAAAGAAAGCATGCGTCTTGAGAATGTTTACTTCTGGGGCGTGTTACCCAAGCAACGCATTAGCAAGTTTATTTCTGAAGGCGATGTATCACTGATCAATTATCGTGATCTTGATATCTACGGTAAGGTGCTACCCAACAAATTATTTGACTACCTTGCCGCGGCCAATCCCATTATCGCCTGTGCCCCTAAAGGCTCGGTTACTGATGTGATTGAAGCCAGTAATAGTGGTTTTTGCTTAACCCCTGAAAAACCGATTGAACTTGCCAACAAGTTGGTTTGGTTATCCGAAAACCCTAATGACGTAACAACCATGGGTAAGCAAGGTAAAGATTATGTGCGTGAGCACTTCAACCGCGATACGCTCGTGCGTCAATTCGTGGGGCTATTCCCAAGCCTTATTCCTTTCCCACAATCAGGTTCAGCGCAAGACAAGCCAGAAAACACAAAAAACAACCTGCTTGATTTCAGACGCAAACTCCCTTAAGGGCTTCGCCTACATTATTAGGTGCTTTTAAAACCATCCCTATCTCCATTGATTGGAGTAGTCGTGTTGTGCTGTGATGCAGTACAATGGTATCTATGAGCTTTTCACTTATTGATAAACTTAAGCATCGTTTGCAGAGCAAGCAAGAGCGATCGCATTGGCAGGCCATTAGCCCTAGCTGGGAACTAACCAGTGGGTATAACGTGGCTGTTAAAAGCCAAGCCGAGTGGGTTATTTATAACGACATCTTTGTCGATGGCGAATATGATGCGCCGATTCAAGCCTTTATCGATCAATGGCAACAGCACAACGCGACGAAAGCACCCCTCGTATTAGACTTGGGTGCAAACGTTGGATTTTTTATGATGCGCTTTGCACATTTATGGAA
>CAYGPY010000289.1:2674-3783 GCA_964351765.1 uncultured Vampirovibrionales bacterium | reverse complement strand
GCCTGGGTTTTATTTAATTCGCTACCAAGCGGGCCAAGGAGCAAGTTATGATGTGACGCTCGTCAAGCGTGACACGGCCGTGATGACCATACCCGTCTTTCCAGTGAGCACCCGTGATGACAGCAATAGTCCTGTCACGTCCTTAAACCCCGATGCACCCCCCATTGCAAGACTTACAACCGAACTTAGTCCTGATGGTCAGAGTTTGGTCTTACAGCTTTCTGAAAATAATACGATCTATAAAAGCCCCGCTCTACCGGTTGTAACCGATACCCGAAAGCAGCTCGATAACTGGTAAAAGAGTTTAGAAACTGTGCTAAATACTTGGGTTAGGTGGGCTTTGGCACCCCTGATGCGTATTTTCAATTTGCAGATTGCGATACCCTGATTGAGTAAACACATCGCCGTGTCTGCTACCTGCAGGCAAATGCAGTACATCACCCTTCGTTTGGGTTAACCGTTGGCCATCCACCGTAATATCATAAGAGCCCTCAAGTGTGACCACCACTTCGGGGTGATCGTTGGTATGCCAAAATGGAATTTGCTGAGGGCCGTGCTCTGCATTGGTCATCAGGTAATAGCTATCTGATTTTGGAGGCAGTGCGACCGTTGCTCTTGGTGTAGGTGGGTACACCCCTTGTGTGGTGGCAAACACATTAAAAGGCTGAAGTGGCGTCATGATCTAATTATTCCCCAAAGGCTTGATCTGGTAAATCTATCTACATGCTTTTACTAGTGGTTTCTGACCTATTAAGCCTACCATAAGAAAAAAGTGGCCTAAACACCACAGCAAACGTAAACTTCCTTATCACTCTTGGATCCAAAGCCTTTTGGATGTACTATAATGATTGGTTTAATTCATAATGAATAAAATACGATTAAACGGCTTACCCTCACCCCTTCAAACTCAATTCAAACTTATTCCACACAGTTTTTGACGAAAGGCCAATTCACCATGAGCAAAACAAAAGCATCGCCTGCTTCACGCACCAGCGAACCCAGCATTGAAGACATTTTAAAACTATCGAAGGCCAATAACGTAAAACGCATTCGCCTTCAGTTTGTCGACATCCTCGGCGTCCCAAAAAACATGTCGGTTCACGTTGACC
>CAYGPY010000289.1:0-2664 GCA_964351765.1 uncultured Vampirovibrionales bacterium | reverse complement strand
TGAAAAAGCCTTAAACAACGAGATTCTACTCGATGGTTCTTCGATTCAAGGCTTCCGTACCATTGAAACCTCAGATATGGCCTTTCATCCTGACCGAAATACTTTCCAAGTAATGCCTTGGCAAGAGCGTGGCCAAGGTGTGGCGCGTGTTATTTGTGACATCTACAATCCTGATGGCACACCATTTGAAGGCTGCCCACGTAACAACCTGCGTGTGCGATTAGAAGAAGCCCGTCAATTGGGCTTTGAATTTAACGTTGGCCCTGAACTCGAATTCTTCTTGTTCAAACGCAACGCCGATGGTTCAATTTCAACCGAATCCCATGACACCGCTGGTTACTATGATCTTGGCCCTGATGATGGTGGCGAATTGGTTCGTGGTGAAATCGCCGATATGCTTGAAAAGCTTGATTTTGAAATGGAAGCCGAGCACCACGAAGTATCAGCCAGCCAACACGAAATCGACTTTAAATACTCTGACGCATTAACGCAAGCCGATCGAGTGACTAACGCTAAAATCATTACCCGTCGTATTGCAGCTCAACATGGCTTGTTTGCGAGCTTTATGCCAAAGCCTGTGTTTGGTGTGAACGGCTCTGGGATGCACTGTAATATGTCTTTAGGAACCATTGATGGCGACAATGCCTTTGATGACCCCAATGGCGACTACCAACTCAGTAAAAATGCCCATTACTTTATTGGCGGTATGGTTAAGCATATTCGTGGTATCACAGCAGTACTGAACCCATTAACTAACAGCTATAAGCGTTTGGTACCAGGTTATGAAGCCCCTGTGTATGTGGCATGGTCTGCAGCCAACCGTTCAGCATTACTCCGTGTGCCTTCAAAGCGTGGTAAATCAACCCGTGTTGAGGTGCGCTCCCCTGATCCAGCGGCGAACCCCTACCTAACCTTTGCCGTATTGCTTAAAGCCGGCTTGGATGGCGTTCAAAATAAGATTGAGCCACCAAGTAGCGTCAACACCAATATCTACAAGCTAACTGAAACCGAGCGTTCGGATAACAACATTGCCTCCTTGCCAGGTAGCTTGTTTGAAGCACTTGAAGAGTATAAGAAAAGCGATGTTGCTCGCGCAGCCCTTGGTGACCATATCTACGAAGCGTTCTTACACAGTAAAGAGCGCGAGTGGGATGAATACCGTATGGCAGTAACACCGTGGGAATTAGAACAGTACCTCGGCAAATACTAAGCGGCGAGCTTTAAAGGTGATTTATAAAAAGAGAGATGACTGTCCTCAGGGCGTCTTCTCTCTTTTTTATAGTTTAAAGATTAGAAGAAATGTAACAATCAATCGTTTTTTTTGAATTTCCCGCCTCGTTTTACGACAATAGGTATACAGAGGCATGGATAGTCACTGTGACACGAATGATGCTATCTCACTAGATGAAAAAAGGAATTTCCGTTTATGATGACGCGTTTAAAAACAGCGACGCTTGCGTTGGCTGTTGGCCTGATGAGTTTATCGGCACCTTCGTATGCCCTTGAGCATGAAGCAACTGTTCTAGAAGCCAAACAGCAAACAACCTTAACCGGCGTAGAGCAAATTCAGCAAGATGCCACTGCAAACACGTCAACTGAAGCATCATTAGATCAACCATCACGTGATGAACCCTCCTTAGAGGAAACGAAGCCAAAAATTACGCCTCTGTTTTCACCCCCTAATATTAAAGAATTAAAGAAACAGCAAGCTGCTGAGAAAAAAGAAAAACTCAGTCGTAAGATTGTAATTAACATCCCTTCTCGTAAATTACACCTGATTGAAGATGGTAGTGTTGTAAAAAGCTTTTTTGTTGGCGTGGGTCGCCCCGGTTTTATGACACCTGTGGGCAAGCATCAAGTGATTCGTAAAATTTTAAACCCCGGCTGGGAAAATCCTTATAAAGCCAAAGGCGCTTCTAAAATTCGCCCCGGTGGAGGAAATCCACTTGGCACCCGTTGGATTGGATTCAAACAAACCGAACGCGGTGAGTTTGGTATTCACGGCACCAACCGCCCAGGTTCTGTTGGTAAGTTTAGTTCTCACGGCTGTGTCCGCATGCAGATCTCTCAAGCAGAGTTTGTGTTTAGCCAAGTTGAGTTAGGCACACCGGTTGAAGTAACGTACGAGCTGGTTGAGATCAACCGCAAGGGCAATCAAGTCCTGATGACCGTCTACCCAGATACTTTTAAACAAGGACGTCCTTCAATGGCGTCGGTTAAAAAACGTATTTTAACCAGCTTCCCAACGGCGGTTATTAATGACCAAGCCTTGGCCCAAGCCCTTCGAACACAAACACAAAAAACCTTTACGGCGGCCAACTACTAACAACAAGTATTTTCACCGCTACTATAAACTAGAATTGGGAAAGAGAAAAAAGACCCCGACGAGCATCAAACTCGTCGGGGTCTCTCCGTTTTGTGATCCTAGGATCGAAGTTTAGTAGTAACCTGGTACGTATTTCTCTTCAGGTTCTGGTGCCGGATTACCCGGTAGAATAGCCGGTAAAGCCTCATTACTACGATACGGATCCACAGGTGGCAAGCTCAACACCGGTTTTGGTTCTGGCTCTGGCTGAATTTCAGCCACCTCACCAATCTCACGCGGCCCACCAAAGATAGGCGATAACGCTGGTAAGTGTGGACGTAGAATAATACCGCCGCCAA
>CAYGPY010000288.1:0-3799 GCA_964351765.1 uncultured Vampirovibrionales bacterium | reverse complement strand
GCTCCGTGATGCCAATTAAAAACCTGATCACGTTGGGCACAGGCTTTTTGGGTGCTGATGGTGTTGAAGTACTCAAAGAGGTTTGGGTTGCCAATCATCCAGGTAAAATTGTTCCCAAAGTCTTTGATGAACTGATTCAAGGTACCCACACCATGGTCAATAACGCTGAATCGGTGATCTGCCACAACTTTTTAACGATCTGGGATTTCATGGTGCACTTCCGTAAAGGCATCATGGATCAAGTGAGCCTTGACCACGAAGTGAATCACATCTTTAACGATCCTGATATTGATCACCTGACCTTGGCATTAAATCCAAAAGTGTTTGCCCGTATCGAACAGGCCCTAGGAAGCTCTTAAGCAAAGCATTTGCCTACTATTATTTAGACCAGCGTTATGGATTTAACGCTGGTCTAATGTCGTTTAAACTTACCTTTTTACAAGGTGTTGCTCATCGTTTACTGCATGTTCAGTAGTCGCCTCATTCAACAACCCGTTAATACGCTGGGTCACATTCGTCAGTGAGCCATCTGTGGCAACCGTTTTTGTATTGAGCGATAACCCAAAGGCAGCTGAGAGTATAAGCATGGTTAGAAACAGCATGCCCATTTGATTTTGAAAATGAGTCCGTTCTTCTTTTTGAGCTTGAGTTGCAATCATTGATACCAGACTGAGTTGCTTAAAGAACTGGCTATACACCTTGGTACTATAAGTGTTGATTACAGCCATAGACGGCGTATTACGCTTTGGCATCAGCTTTGTATAGTGGCTCACGACACCTGACGTCAGTGTTGTGGTTTCTTGAAAGAGGGCTTGATGCAGTTTGTGATGGGTTTGCTGAGGCATAAACAACCCCGTTGTTTTTTTATGATGTGGCAAATAATACTCGTCCAACAGCAGTTGATGATACACGGCCATACGCACCAATGTTTTTGCTAATTCATTTTGCAACACCTTTTGATCGTTACCCTCATTAACCGTGTTGGAAAATTGACCTAACTGAAATCCAACCCGCAATGATTTCTCAGCGAGCTTAGGTTGCTCTTGCAAGTAGTTCAAAGCAAAATCAGTATTATTTTGCCACGTTTGATGTTCGAGGATGTTACTTAAACCAATACTGGCAAACATCAACAATAACAGTGCCGAGGTAAGCAAGGAAAAAAACGTATTTGATTGCTGGGTGAAACCCAACTTACTTAGCCCTACTCTTTTTTTGCCTTTGACTTCTTTTTTCATCAACTCTGTTTGATTGGATACAAATGTGCTTGGCTCATCAGAATGCGATTGTGTCATTGTCGAATATCCTCATAACGTTTAACGATAAATTCAATCTTGTCTTAGTTAGTTTCGGAAAACTCACGACGCACTACATCGATAAATCGAACAGCCTTTCTGTGCCTTTTGAACTATCTTGTTACCAACACCCGTCTTGAGTTCCACAGTGTTACGGGTATAATTTATAGATGTTCCTGTCCTATTATGACAAGGCTTCCTTCCTCACCAACCACGAGTGTCCACCCGCCCATGTTTTCTGTTCTCAATGTTTATAAACGCAAGGACTACACCAGCCACGACGTGGTTGCCATTGCGCGCAAAGTATTTAACTTTAAAAAAATTGGTCACATGGGCACTCTTGATCCCCAAGCCGAAGGGGTTTTGCCTCTGGCCTTTGGACAAGCCACACGCTTGTTGGAGTATTTTCCCGATGACAAGCGCTACCGTGCTGAAGTAACCCTTGGTATTTTAACCACTACCTTGGATGTTGAAGGTGACGTTGTGAGCACCACTAAGTGCCCTAGTGATATGAGTGAGCAAGATATCCGTGGTGTGTTAGCTGGTTTTGTGGGTATTCAAGAGCAGCAAGTGCCGTTGTACTCGGCCGTGAAGGTCAAAGGCAAAAAGCTGTATGAAGTGGCTCGAAAGCTTGAAAAGAAAAATGATGTCGATGCGTTGCAAAACGCTGATGTGGAATTACCAACCAAAACCATTAGTATTCACGAGCTTTCTCTAAGCAACATCGACCGAAGTAATCCCGATCACCTTGTGCTGAGCATTGATGTGCATTGCTCTAGTGGCACCTATATTCGTTCATTGGCACGTGATATTGGTGATCGTTTAGGCGTGGGAGGCGGTCATTTGTCCTCTCTGGTGCGCACCGCTCACGGCAGTTTTAAAGTGGGGAACGCCATTGATATTGAACTGCTGAAAGTGATGGATAACGCAGAAGAAAAATTGGAAAACCCGCTGGATTATCTAACGATGCCCTTTATCAAACTGGCCTTTGAGACCGAGTTTCAGCAGATGATTAACGGCATGAAACTTGTGCCCGATGACGAAACCTTAAACCAGAGTGGTGTTAAACTAAAAACCAATAAGTTGTATATGGTCACCTATAATGATAAGCCCGTATGTATGGCCAAAGCCGACGGTGACCGCCTCATCCCTCAAAAAGTATTTGCCGCTGTGTCTCAGTAAACATAGAGCCTAAGCTATTTTTAGCGAGATTTGTAAATTAGCTAGCACAAAATGCCTCCGTATCGTTTTTATATATATAGATGGGGACATAGGCTTTTTAAGTTTATAGCTAGTTTTTTGCAGGGGGTTTTTTTAACATGGCATATTTAGATCCAGTAACCAATAAAACACACGCCGTAACGAACGGCAATCTCGGCACCAGTGTTCGTAAAGCGCTTGGTATGGATGATGGCACTAAGAACGTGCCACAATCTGATCCAAGTAATCCGCTTGCTAAGTACGGCATTGAGATCGGTGAACCTATAGAGGATAAGGTTTGTTTTGGTTGCGATAAGCATCAATAAATTAATTTTATTTTATGAATTGGATTCTAATTTTTTTCAAGGGGGAGTTATTAATGATTAATTCATCAACATACACACCAGCACCACATTCAGCATCTGAGCCTAGCTTCGGTTTAACTCAAACCGTTAAAGATACGGCCAGTGGCCTGTTTGATACATCACCAAAAGACACGGTAAAGGATATTTTAGATTTAACCGGCATTAAAGAAGCCACTGGTGAAGATGCAGAACGTCAAGAAAAGCGAACATTACTTGCTAAAATAATCGTGCCTATCGTAGGTGGTCTACTTCTGTGGAAACGTGGCGATAAACTACTTCAGCTAGTGCGCAACCCAAAAGATTTTATTAAACCCTTTAAAGCAGCGTTTGACTTTGTTAAAAAGTTATTGCCGTCAAAAGGCTAATTAGAGAAACTCTAAAAAAACTTCTAATTAGATAATCGACTTTTCATAGCTGTATAAATTGTGCACGCCGCCTTCTTTTTGGGCGGCGCTTGTGCGCAGTTCAAAACGTATTTGGCCGTCATAAAGCGCCTTGTGCAATTTTGCAACTGAGGGCTCACCAATGTCTTGCAGGCCATGCTTCACGCCTTGAATAAGATACGGTAGGTACTGCTGAATAGAACCTTTATCGACGACTGAGCCAGAGACTCCTTGAGCCACCTTCACACGATCGGCTTCACTAAAGTAGCGACTCGCACTGCCTTTAACCATCGCTTCAACGCTACCCATACCACGGTATTTTTTAAGGCGCACGCCGTCTTTATAGAAATATTCACCAGGGGCTTCTTCCGTACCTGCCAGCATCGAGCCCATCATCACAACCGATGCGCCCAATGAAAGTGCCTTGTTGATGTGACCAATCGAGGACACACCACCATCAGCAATAATCGGGATACCCCGCTCACGCGCATACTTGGCACTTTGATAAACTGCCGTTGCCTGAGGGCGGCCCACAGCCATCACCTCTTGGGTGGTGCAG
>CAYGPY010000287.1:0-3807 GCA_964351765.1 uncultured Vampirovibrionales bacterium | reverse complement strand
ACATAACACTTGTCGTAGCCGGGCAATAAAATCGTGGTATCAATGGCAAACACCTCAACATCTTTACCGGGTGATCCCATTTTAAAATTGTAATGTTCTGGCACACCCCAATAGGTCCGTTGCGCGCCATCAAACCCACGACGTACATCATGATTACCCATCACCGGCATCATGCGAACACCTTGCTTGGTGAGGTTTTTATAGGGTTCTTTAATACGTTCTTTAAATAACCGAGGCTCACCATTTTCATAAATGTTATCGCCCAACACCAACACGGATCCGTAAGGCGTTTTATCAAAAACTTTTTCCATCCGGCGAGCAATATCAAATTGCGCCTTAGCACCACTACCGGCATCCCCAATCACAGCAAAACGATGTTGCGCTTCAACGGATGAGGCTGGCAACGCGGGATCACGCGGAGCAAACACATCAGGCTGAAACGGCCTAATAGCCTCAGGTATCTCTTTCTTCATTTTATCTTTAGAAGCAAATTGCACTGACTCAGAAGAAGACACGTTATTAAAATTAAACAACTGTTTTGAAACCGGAAATAACGAAACCCGCATTATTCTCTCTTGCCCCCAAAGCCTAAGGTGATGAAATGAAAAACGTCAACTGATTTTTATTTCTAACTACGCTGGTCTAGAATTCATAAATTAGGAGAGAGAGGGATTCGAACCCTCGATGGAGCGTAAACCCCATAACTCCTTAGCAGGGAGCCGCTTTCGACCACTCAGCCATCTCTCCAATGATTAGAGTGAATTCAATCCATACCATACTGTAACTACCGTGCTAAAGTCAACGGGCTTTTTTAGGAATTTGATTTAAAATCAGGTGGCACTAAAACCATGTGTAAGATTCCTGATAGCGAGCCTTAAAACAGCTTGATTTGACGGGCTATTTAACCTAAACTGCATGCGGAACGTATCGCAACGGTAGTCGTGAATTTAAACCTTATTCAATTGATGTTTTACACGATTCACTTACGTTCACAAAGCATAGATAGTATTTAGAGTTGGCTTGTCATAAACCCTATCGGCAACCCAGACCAACGTAAAAAAGGAACGATCACCATGGCCAATGTAATTGTTGTGGGCGCTCAATGGGGCGACGAAGGTAAAGCGAAGATTACCGATCTGTTAGCCGAAGAGGCTGATGTGGTTGTACGCTGTCAGGGCGGATGCAATGCGGGCCACACGGTAAGTCATAACAATGATGTGTTTAAGTTCCACCTCGTGCCTTCAGGCCTGCTCTACAAAGATAAGCTTTGTGTTATCGGTAACGGTACTGTGATTGATCCGCAAGTATTGCTTAAAGAAATTGCTGAATTGATTGAAAAAGGCTACCCATGTGACAACTTAAAACTGAGCGACCGTGCTCACCTCAGCCTTCCTTATCACCGCACCTTAGATCAAGCGCAAGAAAAAGCGGCGAGTGAAAAGAAAATTGGCACCACGGGCCGTGGTATTGGCCCAACCTATATGGATAAAGTCGGCCGCTTTGGTATTCGTATTGGTGACCTCTATGAAACCGAAGCAGTTTTAAAGCAACGCCTTGAACACATTCTTGAGCGTCAAACACCTATTTTAAAAGCATTGTATGATATCGAGCCACCTACCGTGGATGAACTTTATGCTTACTGCAATGAGTACGGTCAAAAACTAAAACCCTATGTCGCTGACACCGTGGCCTTGCTTCACGATGAACTCGCCAAAAGTAAAACCGTTTTATTTGAAGGCGCCCAAGGTACTCTCCTTGATATCGATTTTGGTACCTACCCGTATGTAACCAGCTCTAACGCCACAACAGGTGGTGCTTGCACAGGCTCTGGCATTGGCCCAACCTATATTGATTCGGCCATTGGCGTGATGAAAGCCTACACCACCCGTGTTGGTGAAGGCCCTTTCCCTACCGAGTTGGTGGAAGGTGTTGGTAAAACATTGGCTGATATCGGCCAAGAGTTTGGTACCACCACAGGCCGCCCACGTCGTTGTGGTTGGTTTGATGCCGTAATCGGACGTTACAGTGTCATGGTAAACGGTTTAACCGGTATCGCCATTACCAAGCTCGATGTGATGGACACCCTTGATGAAGTTAAAATTGGCGTGGCGTATAAAAACACCAAAACGGGTGACTTGATGAGCCGCTTCCCAAGCCAGCTTAGTGCATTAGAAAACGTAGAACCCGTGTATGAAACCATGCCGGGTTGGAAAACACCCATTAGCCACATTAACCGTTACGAAGACCTGCCTATTGAAGCACGTGCCTATTTAGAGCGCTTGAGTGAACTGGTTGGTTGCCCTGTTGATATTGTAAGTGTGGGACCCAACAGAAATGAAACAATGATTTTACGTCATCCATTTACCAGTGACACCACTGCTCGATGCGATAGAAACCCCTCACTGACTGTATAACCTGCGTTTTATCCACCCCCTAAGCCTTGTCATTGTTTATAGATTGATGTGAACATATTCTAAAAATATTGCCAGCTTGTGGTTTAGGGGTTGATATTAAGTCACGCTTTTATTTTAATGTTATTTCACTCAAGTATCATTTATACTAATTCAACCTAATACATCGTTAAATAATATCTGCGAATTTAGCTCAGCTGGTAGAGCATTCCCCTTTTAAGGGACAGGTCCTGGGTTCGAGTCCCAGAATTCGCACAGAAGGCACTACCTAAGCGGTGGTGCCTTCTTTAATGCTTATTGAATGAATAAAAAAACTAAGCTAAAACTACGTCGCCTGTCATTTTACTCAAGCTTCTTAAGTAATCTGTTATTAGGCTCAAATGGTCTTTTGCTGTATTTAATTCAGACTTAGCAAAGGACAACTCATCCGTTTTTGCTTGCTTTTTGATGTGATTTTTTAGTTGACTAGACTGATTAGCCAATGCTTCGATACGTTCAGCCGTTCCATTATTATTCACAACATCTTGAATCGATTCTTGCAACTTACCGATACGTCCTTGAATACTAGAAAGTGTTTCATTATTGTTATTAGCCATTACAGGCTTTAAAGCTTCATCAGCTTGACGAAACGACATGCCAATTGCATCCTGTGTATTCGTTCGTTTTAATAAAGCTTTTGCAGACTGAGCAGCTACATCATCAGCAATTGCATTCACTGCCGCTGGAGCAACGTCAACAACTTCTTGTACCGCAGGTTTTATAACATCTTCGACAGCTTTAGCCGCCTTCGCTTCTGACATATCCTGAATACCGGAAACCTGTTTATTAAAGGTATCGCTGATATCACCAACCGTCCCTTTTTTGGATTTAAAGAAATACTCAACGGCTATTTTAATACGGTTAAAGAAACCGCGAACACCGGTTAATTTTACATCTGTTTTTTCACCAACAGACTGAAATACATCTTGGGCTAAGCCTTCTTTTTTTGGTGAACGCAGCATCTGCCACATTGTTTTCACACTGCCATTTTCTACAGTTTGATTCACCAACTTTGTGGTCATATCGTCACTAAGATGTGATAACACTTTTTGCACTGTCATAACGTTATTCCTCTCCCGAGTTATAAATTCATCCTGAGTGGCATGCATTTGCTTCTTTCTACTTTCAGAAATAACAAAGCGATGTTGACTGCCTGTCTCAGTGGTTCCTAAATATTTTGCCTGCTGTAAGGTTGGTGTATGTCCAAACCTCATCTGTGTGCATAAAAACAATTTGTTTAGGTTTTGTGTCAGATTGTGTTTCATAATGTTACGTTAGCAACCTCATTGTGAGACGTTATTTTTAAATCAGAACAATAACAATCCCTTTTGTTAACAAGGGATTAACGCAGATCTGC
>CAYGPY010000286.1:0-3811 GCA_964351765.1 uncultured Vampirovibrionales bacterium | reverse complement strand
CCTTGTCGTACCAGGTAGTGGTGAAAACCAGTATAATGCCTTCTTTATTGCCACCATGGAACTGCCAATATGGAATCGTCAGCAAGGACCAATTCAAAAAGCCTTGGCCGAGCAAGAGCAATTGCAACAAACGGAAATTGCTCTCAAAAATCAAATTATGCTGGAAGTTACCAACGGCTACAGTACCTTTTTTGCACATCAAGACCAAATAACACGTTATGAGTTGGAATTAATTCCAAAGGCTCAAGAGATTGTGGGCAAATCTCGTCGAAGTTTTGAGGAAGGGAAATCTTCCATTCTTATTCCACTTAATGCCCAACAAGCCTACACCGATATCCAGTTAGGTTATTTAGAGGCAATGGCGGCCTTACAACAAGCAATCAGTGACTTAGAAAGAGCAGTAGGGACAGGACTATGAGAAAACAAATTCAAGTATTACTCACCATGATGATCATTATCACACTGACCGGCTGTGGCAGTGATAAGAAAGCGGATGACGTTGATGAAGGTCATCTTTCTGATGTGATTAAAATTAACGCTGATGCTGTGAAGAATGCAGACATTCAAGTTATCACTGTTGAAGAGAAGATAGCTAGTTCAGAATTGATTGCCATCGCAGAGATTCGCCCTGATTCAAATCGCGTATTACATATCAACCCAGCTATTTCAGGTCGGATTGTTGAAGATAGAGTGTTATTGGGGGATGGCATTAAACAAGGTCAGGTCGTCGCTGTGCTTCAAAATGTAGAAGTCGCTAAGATTAATGCTGAGTATATTCATCAACTCCACCAGAACGAAATGGATGTGCAACAAGCAAAAACAAAATTGGCTCTATCACAAAATAATTTTGAACGAGAAAAGAAGTTATTAGAAGAAGGTATCAGCCCTAGAAAAGATTACATTCAGGCAGATAGCGACTATCAGTTAGCACAATCACAACTAGAAGGTCTACAAGAGCATGCCATTCACATTAAGTCTGAAGCCAAAGCTTTATTAGGTGCTTATGGTAGTCATCTAAGTAGTACTCATTCTGAGCAGATCAATGCGAACAGTCTTTTAACATCACCTCGCTCTGGAATTGTTATCAAAAAAGATGTAACACTAGGGGATATGGTGAATCCTGAAAAGACCTTGTACGAGATTGCTGACTTAAATCAGGTTTGGTTAGATATAACGCTGTATCCAAAAAATGTTGAGCAGGTCAAATTAGAACAGAAAGTCAGTTTTACCAGTGACGCACTACCTGGAAAAACGTTTACAGGTACCATTAGCTATTTACAGCCCGTGGCAATGGAAACCAGCCAAACCTTTATTGCTAGGGTATTTCTTAATAACCCTAATCTTCTTTTAAAACCAGGTATTCTAGGACAGGCATCTATTCAAACGAATAACCATAAGTCTAAACCATTTATCAGCGATGAAACCGTACAACGCTATGGTAAAGAGGTATTCGTCTTCAAGGTGAAAAAAGATGGAGAATACCAGAAACAAACCGTTGAGTTAGATGATAAGGTTGCAGGCGGGTACTTGGTAAAATCAGGTATCCAAGCCGGAGACCGTATTGTAGGCAAAGGTAGTTTCACTCTAAAAGCCGAGATGCTTAAAAGCCAGTTTAGTGAGGAGGAATAACAAATGGAAAATTTCCTCGTTAATCTCACCAAGCAACGACTTTTAATTTGTATTGTCTTTTTTCTAGTCATCGTGGTTGGCATCTATTCTTTTCAAAACCTTCCCATTGATGCTTTTCCGGATCTCACCAACAATCAGGTACAGATCTTAACCGAGGCTCCTGGAATGGCTCCTGTGGAAGCAGAGCAACTGATCACCGTTCCTATTGAATCTATGATGAATGGTTTGCCTAAGGTTGCAGAGGTTCGCTCTATCTCTAAATTTGGACTATCGGTGGTGACGGTGGTATTTGAGGATGACGTGGATACTTATTTTGCACGCCAACTAGTGAATGAACGATTACAAAGTGCCAAATCCCGTTTACCAGAGGGTATCAATCCAGAATTAGGACCCATTACAACAGGTATGGGAGAGATTTATCAATATGTTGTAGAAGGGCACGGCTACTCTGCTACTGATTTGAAAACACTTCACGACTGGAACATAAAGTACCAGCTTCGAACGGTGTCGGGCGTCAATGAAGTGAATACTTGGGGTGGATTTACACAAGAATACCAAGTGACTGTTTTTCCTGACAAATTGCTTCAATTTGATCTGACGATAAGCGACGTATTTGAAGCAATCCAGAATAACAATAGTAATTTTAGTGGTGGAGTTATAGAACACGAGTCGGAACAATATATTGTTCGTGGTTTAGGGCGAGTTAATAACCTGGAAGATATTGGTAACATTCTGATTAAAAAGCAAGGTGAAACACCCATTTCTATCAATCAGGTAGCTCAACTAGAATATGGCAAAGCACTACGGCAAGGAGCCGTGACTAAAGATGGTATGGGAGAAGTGGTTACCGGTATTGTGATGATGCTCAAGGGAGAAAACAGTAGAGCTGTAATCGAACGAGTGAAAAACAAGATGGTAGAAATCAAAAAAAGCCTACCAGAAGGTATACATATTCATGCTTTTTATGATCAAACCCATTTAGTCGAACAAACCATCAAAACAGTTGAAACGAATCTACTGGAAGGCGGCATGCTCGTTATTGTGGTGTTACTACTAATGTTAGGAAATTTACGTGCCGCTCTAATTGTGGCTTCCGTCATTCCGATTTCCATGATGTTTTCCTTTATGGGTATGAGAGCTTTGGGCATTAGCGCTAATATAATGAGCTTGGGAGCCATAGATTTTGGCATGATTGTAGACGGCTCTATTGTAATGGTGGAAAATACCGTCCGCAAGCTAGCCCATGGGGATAATCCTGATCAGTCCACTTTTCAGGTAGTTCAGGAATCTTTAAAAGAAATGGCTCGACCCATTTTCTTCGGAATCTTGATTATTACAGTGGTCTATATGCCGATTCTTTCTCTGGAAGGAATGGAATATAAAATGTTTTCTCCAATGGTATTTACCGTTTGCTTTGCGTTGTTAGGTTCATTAATTACCGCCATGACGTTGGTACCTGTCTTGTGTAGTTTTTTTCTGAAAGGCAAAGTTACAGAAAAAGAAAGCTTTGTCATTCGATGGGTACGGAAGCCTTATTTAAAACTCTTAGATAAAGCGCTGGCTGATCGATGGAAAACGGTGGGTATGGCAATGGTATTATTCATTCTGACCATTGGTTCACTTCCTTTCATTGGAACAGAATTTGTACCGGAACTCGATGAAGGGGATTTGATTATTGAGACCCGAAATATTCCGAGTATCTCTCTTTCAGAAGCAACTGAGGTTACCACAAGGATTGAGAAGGTATTAAAAGATGTTCCCGAAGTTAAAACTGTAGTTTCCAAAACAGGTCGTCCTGACCTAGCAACCGATCCGATGGGTGTTTACCAAACCGATGTATACGTTAAACTTAAGCCAAAAAACCAATGGGAATGGGGAGTAAGCAAGGAAGATATTATTGAAAAACTTTCTATACGATTAGATACCCAAGTACCTGGAAGTAATTTCAATTTTACCCAACCTATCGCCATGCGGGTAGATGAACTAGTATCAGGTGTACGCTCTGATATTGCCGTTAAACTTTTTGGTGATGACACCGATATTCTGACCGAAAAAGCAGCAGAAATTGAAAAAGCTCTGCGTCCCATCAAGGGCGTGGCTGATTTACAAGTAGAAAAACTATCTGGCAGTGGCCAACTTATTATTAATCCTGATCGATTAAAAATGGCTCGCTACGGTGTAA
>CAYGPY010000285.1:0-3838 GCA_964351765.1 uncultured Vampirovibrionales bacterium | reverse complement strand
GTATAGTTCTCATAATCAGGATTGTTGATAATGGTTTTAGCTTCGGAACAAAACTGTTTCATTTCCGACAGGAATTGCCAAAAAATAGGGTTGAACATGTTTCGACGTTGTGAGAATAGCTTTTCAAGTCCCGCACCATTCCATTCGGTTTTTGTTGCTTTGTCATGTACACTAAACGACATATCTGTTGCTTCATAAGGGATATTAAGTTTATGAAAAAATGCAAGAAGGTTTGGATAAGTCACTTTATTAAAAACCATAAAGCCCGTATCGATATTGATATCTAAACCATCTTCATCAACACGTACCGTATTAGTGTGTCCACCAATATAGTCATTTTTATCATAGAGTGATATCTCGAATAAATCATTCAAAAAATAGGCTGAACCGAGCCCTGAGATACCAGTACCAATAATTGCCAGTGATTTTTTTTTCATTATCGAGCTCTCTCTAGTAGAGCAGCTTCGTCATATACAGACTGAGGAATAGATCTCAAATTTTTAACAATACCCACCCAAGACATTACCCTTAAGATGTAATATGTTATATCAATTTCCCACCAGTAGAATCCTTGACGAACGCTTCCAGGGTAACGGTGATGATTATTATGCCAACCTTCACCCAGAGTAATCAAGGCTAACAATGCATTATTTCGACTTTCGTCACCTGTTTCAAAACGCTTAGATCCATAAACATGGGACAATGAATTAATAGTACATGTGCCATGGAAAAGAAGAACCGTGCTCACAAAAAATCCCCAAGTGAAGATCTGCCAACCGGTCGTACCCAACTCCGGATTAAGGTTATTGAGAAGAACACCGAGCCAATATAAAGCAATACTAAATAAAAGTGGCACAAGCCAGTCAAACCGGTTTACAAAAACCAACTCCGGAAAAGCACTCAACTCTTTAACTCGCTCATAATGAGTTGGCATATTTTTATCACAAAGTATCCAGCCAATATGAGACCACAAAAAGCCTTTTGTTACAGGGGAATGAAGATCGTTGTTCTTATCTGAATACTGGTGATGATGACGGTGATTTGATGCCCACCACAACGGCCCTCTTTGAACTGAAGTAAGACCCATAATAGCAAAGAGGAACTGGAAAAATCGATTGGTCTCAAAGCTTTTGTGAGAAAAATAGCGATGGTAAAAGCCGGTAATTGCAAACATTCGAATAAAATAAAGCGCAACGCATATAAAGATAGCTGCGTGGGATACACCCACCCAAAACACAGCTAAAACACCCACATGTAGAAATAAAAACGGGGCTAGACGTCCATAGTTAATAACTTCACCATT
This sequence comes from uncultured Vampirovibrionales bacterium, assembly GCA_964351765.1. Classification (GTDB taxonomy): domain Bacteria; phylum Cyanobacteriota; class Vampirovibrionia; order Vampirovibrionales; family Vampirovibrionaceae; genus CAYGPY01. The sequence continues at coordinate 2,535 of CAYGPY010000285.1, read as the reverse complement.
GTAGGGCTCATTTTGCTCGATAACATCAGAATTCAGGTCTGAATCTAGCCATCCAAATAGTTTTGAAAATACAGGGGTATTAATCATCATGATTACCTTGCTGTAGCACCGTTCAAGAAAAGATCAACAACGAGCTTAGCTTTCTCCTTATAACTAAAAACACGGCCATTCTTGACAGAGGTATTGACAGTAAAAACATCGAGCAAGCTAATAAAAACTGTTGCTAAATCCTTTGATTTTAGACTCCGTAATTCTTTTTTCTCAATGGCATCTTCAAAAATTTGCTCAAAAGGCCTTATGATATAAAACTGATTAGCCTCAAGTACTTTTTTTAGGTTTGATGTACTAAGATTTTGCTTGCCATCTCGCATCATTGTAGCAAGTGATGTAGGGGAAAATTCAAAATAGCCTTCTGCAAGTAGGCACAGTTTTTTATCAAGGGAATGGCTTGCTTTAATATTGTTAACAATATAATGGTTGCCTGACTCAAGCATATAAATAAGTACGTTACAGAACAATGCTTCTTTATTTTTAAAATAATAGTAGAGAGTGGGTTTCTTAATACCCACGGCTTCAATAATAGTGTTTGTTGAAACACTAGAATAGCCTTTTTCTCTAAACAGCGCTTTAGCAACGTCTAGAATTTTGGTTTTTGTTGTTTCTAAAACCTCTCGCTCTTTTGAAAGGTTTTTGTTTATAACCATTAAAAAGTCCTTGTTAAATAATTCTGTAACGTAATTTATATACCTTAGAGTATATAAAACATGCTTTTTTGTAAATCATATCATTAGTGTGTCTAAAACATTAAGAATCAACAATATAAGTGCTTTAAGTGTCGATATTTACTGTCTTAGTATTGTATACTTGTTGGTATACAATAAACAAGAAAGATTCTGTCCTTATGGTTAGAAACAGTTTGATTTTATTATTGATATCTTTGTTCGCTTTAGTATCTCAGCCTCTTGCTCTCGCTGACGAGCTTTTATCTGTTGGTAGTAAAGCCCCTGGTTTTAGCTTACCAGCTACCGGCGGTAAGAACGTCTCTCTTCAGAATTATATCGGTAAACACCATCTTGTTATTGTCTTTTATCCCGCTGATAACACCCCAGGATGTACCGTTCAATTGTGTACTCTACGTGATGAGCTGGACCGTTTCAAAGTACTAAATACAAAAATAATTGCATCTAATCCAGCTTCTGTTGAGAGCCATAAAAAATTTGCGAAACGCCAAAACTACGTTTTCCCTATCCTATCTGACAAAGATAGAACTATGGCCAAAGCCTATAATGTGCATGGTATAACGGGCTTTAACAAACGTACAGTTTATATTGTTGATAAGCATGGTGTCATTCGATTTGCGCAACGAGGCATGCACTCAAATGACGATTTAATCAACTTTATCAAGCAATTTGATCATTTAAAGTAAGTTTTTTAATGAAGGCGATTTAATGAACGAAATTTGGGATTATATTATCCTTGGCGCCGGTATTTCGGGACTTCTGGCAGCCGAGCATTTAAATAAGAATGGCTTAAATGTTTTAGTTATTGATAAATCTCGCGGTGTTGGCGGACGCATGGCTCGTCGATATAATGAAGATTTTGTTTGGGACCACGGCGCGCAGTATGTGAGAATTGATTCTCATGAATTGCAGAGTCTTTTATCAACTTGGTGTGCTGAAGAGCTCTTTCAAATTTGGTTTAAAGAGGAAAGCCGTGAACCAGCCTATTCAAGTCCTAATGGCATGACGATGCTGCCTAAGGTATTGGCACGCAACTTAAATGTTAAATTAGATACTCGTATCGACTCGATAAAACGTCATTCTGAACAATGGCTACTTGCAGACACTGACAAGAATGTTTACTTCGCTAATAATGTTATTGTATCGTCACCTGTTCCCCAAGCACTGGATCTGCTTTCTCATGTTGATGTTAAACCAGAGCTTCTTACTGAGTTGAAAAGATTAACCTACTGGCCTTGCTTAGCCATGTTAGTGGGTTTAAACCAGCCCAGTTTAATTATGGAGCCCGGTTATGAGCGTTTTATAGACCATCCAATACTAGGTTGGGTAACCGATAATCAACAAAAGGGTATTTCAGAGAAACATTGCCTTACCGTGCAAGCTTCACCCGAATGGAGTGAAGCCAACTTTGAGGCTAATGAGTCAGGCATTATTGCGGAGTTATCCGAATCCATTAAGAATTATATTCCAAGACATTCGATTGAGACTAATCAATTAATGCGATGGCGTTATAGCCTACCTAGGACAATGTATAGCAACCCTTTCTGTGTTGTAAGCGCCCGGCCGAACCTGATTCTTATTGGTGATGCATTTGGTGGCCCAAAAGTGCAAGGGGCGATATTATCAGGTATTAAGGCGGCAGAATGGGTTCTTGCGAACAGCTGACACATTGCTAATAGATGGTATTCAAACTCCAAGACATTTTGAACTACCCGAAATACAACTCCTGTAAGAAGAACGAAAAAGTGGGCCCAGCAGGATTCGAACCTGCAACTAGGGATTATGAGGTTCTCAG
>CAYGPY010000284.1:0-3839 GCA_964351765.1 uncultured Vampirovibrionales bacterium | reverse complement strand
CTCCTGTGTTTGCTCCGATGTTGAAGCCACTTGCAGCTGATGTCGTTAAGTTTGGCTACCAAGATCCTGATGAACAAGCTTATGATGATGCCTTAACAGGTGAGTTTGCAAAAGACTTGGGTAAGTTTAAAATTCCAAAAGAAATGGAATTAACCAAAGATAACCAAAGCGTTAAAGTCCCTTATGACTATTTGGATGATCCTCGTTTTAAACGTGGTTCTAATGAAATTCAGGTAGGCCAAGGTGAAGGCGAAGCCGGCGATGAAGTTGGCGAAATTGGTGACGGTGGTGAACCCCAACCCGCTGATGGTCCTGGTGAACCCGGTGAGCCTGGTGACGGTGAGGGCGAAGGCGAAGAAGGCGGTGAAGGAAGCGGCGGCAGTGAAGGTGATGCCGATGGCATACCTCAAGTATCGCGTGATGAAATTGCCCGCCAAATGGAAAAGAATTATGATCTTGAATTACCGAACCAACGCCCTGTTGGCAAAAGTAATATCGAAAAATTGAACAATCGTTGGAATCAACGTAGTAAATTTGGTACCCCAGGCCGTATTGATAAACGAACATCTCATAAGAATGCATTGAAGCGTACGATTGCTGGTGGTGACAGAGGAAAAGTAACCTACCGTAAAAGCGACTTCCGCTACAAAGACTACGAAGAAACCACCATTCCAAAAGAAAACGCCGTGATTATTTATCTTCGCGATACATCGGGTTCGATGGGAGATAAAGAAAAAACGATGTGTAAGAACTTGGCGTTCTATTCATCCTCGTTCATTCAGTATAAGTACGGCCAAATTAACGCTAAGCTGAGAGAGGACGTCGTTTCTAATGACGCTGAAGAAGAGGGCAGCCGCGTTTCTGAGTTATACTTCCTGCACGAATCCAGTGCCGATGAAGTGAGTGAAACCGACTTCTATACCGTAACTAAAAGCGGTGGTACAACCTTTAGTACGGCTTACCAAGAGATTGGCAAACTAATTGACGAACGTTTCCCTGCTGATAAAAATAATATTTATATTATTCACTACACCGATGGTGACAATATGGGTACTGATCATCAGGCGGCGCTTGATGAGTTGAACAACCTTATTGACAAAGGTGTGCGCATGGTGGGCTATGTTGAAACCCGTAAAAATAATACGACTAACGGAACGGCCTTCCCTCACATGACAAAAGAATTTAAAGAAAATCCGTTTGTCAGAATGACCCGAATCAGTGACGGTGAGCCAGAGTCATACGAAAAAGCGGTACTTGACCTGTTTGGTCCTCAATCTCAAGGCTCAGGCAATGGTAAATCAGGCAGACCTTCTATGCGTGATCGTTACGCTTAATAGCTACCTCTAAATGTTTTATTGTACGGTGCTTTTTAGATTAAGCTATTTTCTTCTGCATCGATGCCTTCAAGCTCGTTGTCTTCAGCTTCTTCTTTCATACGAGGGTAGTGCTTTTCAAGCAGCTGAATAAAATAATCTCGTGCCTTGGTGTCCCAGAGGAAAACAAGATTGCGGTATCCTCGGCGTGAGGTGCCATCAAGTGGCATGGTTGAAATCTCTTTAATGTCGACAACCCGTCCTCGATTAGACCGAATCCAAATGGGCTCTCTACTTGGGGCACTTGTGTACAACGGCTTGGGTTGTGTTTGAGTGGTGGCAAAGCCATAATCATAAGAAAGCCCTCGGCGTTCATAGTGAGTGCGCATGGCATCGTCAAGAAATTCAACATTGTGGATGTTTTCTTGAATACCATATTTTTCAATGTCGACAAATTTAAGTAAATCATGGCGTAGCATGCGCTCAGCGAGCTCTTTGAGTTGCGCGTCACGAGATTCACGAGACCACACATTTATCGCCTGCCAGAGGTAGCAATCATCCATTGATAGGTAATCTGTACTGCTTAGTGATGTGCCATCGACCATCAACTGATAGAGTGTTTCAGCGGGCTCGCCGATAGAACGCTTTCCTTCATCCCGCACGTCCTTAAAGCGTTTTAAAAGGACTTGGAGTAGTGCCTCAGAGGCTTTATCAAGAGGATGCATTGCCATTTTGTACGCTTGGTGACGACCAAATAAATAATGCTCCACAGCCGGTGTTGCTTCTTCTCGCACAGCCACAACAGGTTGTCCCATTGGGGACTGAGCAATGCACAGGTTCGAAATAATACGATCGGCTTCAATTCGACCATACTTTACGCCTAAAAAGTGACTATCTCGCTGGAGGTAATCCAGACGATCCATATCAATTTGACTTGACACCAGTGAGGCCATAAAGTGTTTTGTGGCACCATCACCCATAAAATTAAGCACGGCTTCAGGAAGGTTCTTATCGTGCTTATCCCAAATACGGAGTAATTCATTATCTTCGGTCAGAATTTTTCTGTTCCAATAATTATCGTGAGATAAATGCTTGCCATCCAGATTTAATACGTCTTCAAGCGTATGCGATAACGGTGGATGGCCAATGTCATGAATTAAAATACCCAGAATAAGTAATTGTTCAATCGTGATGTCCGTACCCGGATAGGTTGAATTTAAAATTTGATGCCCTTCTTTGGTCATCGCAAGTTGCTCAACGGCCGTAGTCATTAGATGTGCACTACCCAAGCTGTGGGCAAAACGTGTGTGCACCGCACCGGGGAAAACAAACTCAGCCAAACCCATCTGACGTACACGACGCAAGCGTTGAAATGCCTTGCTGTTCATCACATCAAGGGCCAAACGGTGTGATGGCTTATCACGATAAAAGTAGATTAAACCATGAATGGGATCGGCCATCGACATACGATTAACACCACCACTACGTGCTTTTTTTTGCTTTCCCATACTATACGCCTAACTTATCAGGCCTTCGTCCATTTTAAATTTGAAACCATACTAAAGGAGGACAAGAAGAGCCATAAAACCTAACCTTCTCATTATAGCCCTAAGAAGTCAGTTCAGATACTCACCATAAGATCGATAGCGTATTATTTTAGCCCGCTTTAGAACTAGCGTCCTCGACGGCTGGAAAATCCAAATCGACGACCTATTTCTTCTTTGGCATTCGTTTTTTTCAATAGTGAAGCTTGCTGCTGTTTTTTCATCTCTTCTTTTTGCACTTTTTCAAGGTCTTGCTTCGAGCGGACTTCAACACCTGCTTTATTGGCAACCTTCTCGCTGCAATTTACACAGTAGCGGCCTTTACGTTGTAATTCCGGTATCAAATCTCCACATGAAGCACAAGGAAATTTTAAAAGAACACTGGCCGTGGCCAAGCGGCCCTCGTGATAAAATTCTTCGATCATTTCTAGCGGTGTTTCGGTATTTTCAGCCAATTCGTTAATGGCAATACCCCCCGTATTAGCAGTGCGTTGTAAGGCACGGTATACGTTTTTAAAATTTTCTTCACGCACGTCAAAACAATTGGGACAGTAATCAACCGTCATTTTTTTAAATAAATTATTACATGTCTTGCAGTTAGCGATTGTTGCTTTCATTACTGGGTTACTTCCTTTGTCAAAACTAAGAACTCATATCTTAAAATTAACATTTTTATACAATGATATTGGTACTCTATAGATATCGTACTTTAGGGCTAAATCTTTAATAAATATTACGAATTGTGCGCAAGAAGAAGTAGACTCGCATTATTTAGCGTGATACTGTTTTTATGCATACAGAAAGGTTTTTATGGAAAACACACCACTTCAACTTGGACTCACACAGGATGTGGCATTACCAAAGGCACAATCGGCTTCAACGCCTATTATAACGCCCTCGATGCCTGCTGATAGTGTGCGTTTTTCGAGTCGATTTGCTGCATTTAAGCCCAATAAGATTAAAGATAGTCTGATTCCAAAAG
>CAYGPY010000283.1:0-3846 GCA_964351765.1 uncultured Vampirovibrionales bacterium | reverse complement strand
CGTCTTGAACAACCAAGGCTCGTCGATGCTGAATCCATTGCCAACGTGCAACTGCCAGAGATGAAGGATGTGGGTGCGTCCAAAAAATCCGAGGACGAGTTGAGTAAGGTTTAGTTTTTATTTTCGAAGGATGAGAGAGCATGGCAACAGAAACACTACCAGCCTCAGCAGGTATTTGGGATGACTGTAAGTTAGGCCGTGAAGAAGTTGCTGAACGCTTTACGAACCTTTTGCACAATACCGAAGGGTCAAAAGTGATTGCTCTGAATGCACCGTACGGTTTTGGTAAGACATTTTTTTTAGAGAGATGGGCAAAGCATTTACGAGCAGAAGAAGGTAATCCTTTTGTTGTAATGGAGTTTAGTGCGTGGGACGTCGATTTTGCCGATCATGCATTAGTACCTTTGGTTTACACGCTAATGGAAGAACTTAAGAATCAGAAATTGTTGGATGAGCAAAGTGAGTTATACGTTAAATTTAGCCGTGTTGCGACGGATGTTGTAAAACACGTTGTAAAAGAAAAAACTGGCGTTGATGTTGATTCCATTTCTTTAGGCGGTGCCTCTTTTGAATTTAATGACTTTATAAAGCGTAAAGATGCAATGGCTGAGTTTAAAAGTGTCCTTAAAGAAGTTGTGGTTGAATGTCGTTCTAAGAAAGACCAAAAGTTAGTCATCATTATCGATGAGCTTGAGCGGTGCCGTCCGACATTTGCCATTCAGTTATTAGAAGTAGTGAAGCACTTGTTTGACGTGGAAGGAATTATTTTTGTTTTAGGAACAGATCGTGAACAACTAGGTCACACTATTTCAAATATATATGGTCAAAAATTTAATAGTGATGGGTATCTCCGTCGGTTTATTGAACATGAGTTAGTGTTTCCAGAACCTGAGATGAATAAATATGTGAACTTTTTACATTCTAATAAAACGGGGTTAAATCAATTTTTACCCTCTGGTACAGATTTGTTTTGTGGAGGAGAAACGTTAAAGCAGGCTTTGTTATTCAATTTTAAATGCTTGAATTTTTCATTGAGGGAAGTAGAACAATGCTATGAAGAAATAAACACTATAATTCGTATGTTGGATTTATCTAAATATAATTTTTTCCCACCCTTGTTTTCATTTTTAGTTTGCGTGAAATACAAAAATGAAAAGTTTTATAAACAGTTATGTACAAATAAAATTTCATATGATGATGCTATACGGGTGTTTGATGAAATTTACGGAATAGATGTTGATAATCGTGTTTTAAAACATACAAGAATTCAAATTCTGTTTGGCTTGGATAATGACTATGAGAAATTTGTTCAAAGACGTAATAATGAAATTGAAAAACTGACAGGGACTGTTTTGATCGAGACTGAAATAGAATATAGTAAAGCGGATAAAGCTTGCTACCCTGAGGCGGCTCATTACAGCTACGACAGAATGCTGATGGATAAATCAAGGATTCAAATACTCAAAGAACTAATTGCCTTAGTTCCTCCTTCCCATTAACATCCCCCTAAACCCAAACACCCTATATAATAGTGTGCATGGATATGTTACCTACATCGCTGCCGATTTATTTGTTGGTTTGGGTTGCTGGACTGGCTGTTGGTAGTTTTCTTAACGTGGTGGGCTTGCGCCTTTTGCGTGAAGAAGAAATCGTGAAAACACCTTCGCACTGCTATAACTGCGATTATGTCTTGCAGAAAATGGACAACATCCCTGTCCTTAGCTGGCTGATGCTCGGCGGGCAATGCCGCGAGTGTAAAGCCCCTGTTAGTATCCAGTACCCCCTAGTGGAGCTGTTTACGGGCTTTATTTTTGTGGTGCTATTCTGGCAGTTTGGCGCTAGTTTTCAAACGTTGTTTTTGATTTTGATGATGGCCAATTTGATTGTTATTTTTATTACGGATCTGCGTGAGAGCTATATTTTTCTCATCAATTCGCTAACACTCATCCCGCTAGGTCTAATCTACAACTTCTTTAATATGGGACACATCCCCGGTGAAACCATGATTGAGTGGGGCTTTATGAAGTTTGCCCTACCCGATATTTTTATTTCAGCACTGCTGGCCGTGGTGATTCCGTTCATCTTTTTTGAAGGCTTAATTTTATTGTGCAAACTGTTCTTAAAAACCGAAGGCTTTGGCCACGGGGATACGCACCTAATGATGGGTGTGGGTGCTTTTCTCGGCTGGCCACTGATGCTACTGAGTTTGATTTTGGGCTTTGTCATTCAAACCATCCCCTCGATTCCGATTATGGTGTACGGCTGGATCCAGCGTAAAGAATACGACACCATGGGCTGGGGTGCCGCGGCACTCGTGTTTGCGGGGATTCCATTTTTTGCCCTTGATATGTTGCCACCGGGCACATCAGGAATGGTGTCGATAGCGAGTTTGTTGGTTTCGTTTGTGTGCCTGTTCTTTTTTATGGGCAGTGTCAAAAACCGAGGAAGCCATACGTATCTCCCACTAGGCCCTGCGTTAATTGTGGGTAGTTTGGTCAGCCTGTTCTGGGGGCATCAACTTCTGGCCATTTTGGGGTATTAAAATAGTTTGAAGCAGGGGTGTTTTTTCACTATACTGTGGTAGTAGCACTTGTTATTAACACCGTAGGGAATCTGCTTTATGAAGGTGACGACGCCATTACGTCCTTATAATGGAACGCCAACGATGAATGCCCAACCGGCTTCTGAGCGTTCTTATAACGCGTATTTCTCCCGTCAAGCGATGCGTCAACCTCAGTTTGGTGCCACAGGCAGCTTGGCCGTGTTGGGCCAGTTAATTGGTCTTGCCAGTAAAGAAGTGAACGGCGAGCAAGAGCAAAATAGAGGCTCAGGCTTTTTAAAAAAGCTGGCCAAACAAATTATCCCCGGTGTGTTACTCACCTTATCAATAGCCAATGTACCCAAAGTTGTTACTGAAGTGCGTCAGTTGAATAACGAGCAAAGCGGTACACCCTTAACTGAAGTCGTTGTGCCCCCTGCCGATTCGGAGGAAGCACCTGTTTTCTCTGAGGGTGTCACTCGTGAACAATTACTGACCTATGCCGGCAGTACGCAGGTGGAATTAAGTGCCAGTGAATTAATTGATATGGCAAAGGCCGGTTATTTAGAACAGGTGATTAGTGATAATCCGGCTGCAACGAAGGTCATTGCAATTTTAAAAGACGGCAAAGAACTCCCTGCCAACATGGATCAGGCTACGCGTCGCACGCTGTTGGATGATCATGATATTGAGATTAAACGTCCTTCGCTGCAATGGGCCAGTTTTGATTGGTTAACGGCTTCAGCCATTGCTGCCACGATGTTGTTGATTGCCAATGCGTTGCTTGCGATGACCAAACGAACCGTTAGTGCCGTGTTTAAAACCGAACATTATAAAGAGAACATGGAAGCGCAAGCCGCTTTTAACTCGGGGTTTTATGCGGTTGCAAAAGACTTAGGTGTGAGTGATGAACCGCTTTCGCTGAGTGATGTGGAAGCAAAAATTAATAAGCTTAAAGACGAAATGAAACAAATTCCTTATGGGGACGTGTCAGCGCTCAATCATCGTGTGCTTACCGAGATGCGGGATTACATCACGATTTTATTGGGTGGTCATTTGAGTAATTTCTTACTGACAGAAAAACGAAATGAGCGCGAAGATAAGCATGATGACCCGTCGGCGCTTGATGTGCGAGCGCGTTTAAAAGCGAGTGACATAGCACGTGATATGACGAAGATGGGATCGGGTTGGAATCTGTTTTTTGACGAAACCCCTGATGCGGCCAAGGTAAAAACAGTGAGTCTTGAGGTGTTTGATAATGAGTATACGGATGCCAAGGCCATTATCGTGGATCGGGTTCAGTATCT
>CAYGPY010000282.1:0-3862 GCA_964351765.1 uncultured Vampirovibrionales bacterium | reverse complement strand
GAAAGGTTTTATCCAGCTGGTTACCAATTTCAGAATGTGTTTTCTTAAAGCCCTCAGACCATGCAATTGCCTTCCAAAGTCTTCCTTTAAGAGTATTAATAATTTGTAAGGCACTATCTCGAATAGCAGGAACGTAAATTACTTGAATACGACCACGATCGGTTTGAGATAAGCGATGTTTTTGAGTTTCCTCATCGAAATCCGAGTCAAGTGAAGTAATAACGAAGTAATCCTGCTCAATAGCCCCTTCGACAGTACCATCATCTTCCCAGCTCGCCTCCATACGAATACGGCATTTTAAAGCTCCTGCTTCATCAATAGTCATCTGTCGATAAAATTCAGGCACCGCAGTGGAAGTATCACCAGCATTATCTCCGAGTTCAGGAAACACCAAAAGAACTTCTATATAAAGCTTCCGCTCACTAAGAGTATTTACCCCATTGAATGGAATATGAAAATCCCGTTTTCTAACTCGTCGTTGATCGTTCGATATTCCAAACAAACGAAGTAAAGCCTGCATCAAAGCTGTTTTTCCAGAGCCATTAGAGCCCACTAAAGCTGTAAGACCAGAACAAAGAGATACGGTTGTTAATTCCGGTCCAAAACATCGAAAATTGGATAAAATTATTGATTCGATAAACATGAATTAAATTACTTCTTACCATTTTATTTTTGTGAAAAACATATGCAAGTGAGTAGTATCATATCATGCTTCATTGTTGATTAATTTCAAAGAACAAGTGGGGTGAAAAGTGAATCAGTGAGATACTTTTCAATTGGGACAAAACAAGTAAAGTTAAAGCATTAGCTATCTACTCAGGTATGAAATATTATTTATCTCTCAAGGTCACTCAACTGCTTTGAAGGCCTCCAAACTCCCAGCTCCATCATCCTGTCAATAATGTCTAAACATCGATTCTTAAGTTCCTCATCTTGAACTTGCTCATAAACTGTTAATACTATTCTGAACAACTCGTTTGCTGTTGATGACATACCGGTGCTTAAATCTTTCACCCCCTCAGGATCAAATTCCAAGAAAGATTCACATGCATCGCAGAATAAATCTGGCATTAATAATTCTTTTTTAGCCAAGGAATAGATTACGTTTTCTTGATTACCCTTAAATGCTTTACTATCAATAAACGCCCTAATAAGTTCCGCGATTTTTATTAAATCAAAATTTTCTAAACGATGAAATGTATTTGAAGCTATCAATCTTATTTCCTCATTGCTGTCATTAAATAGTTTTTTTAAGCATCTCGACGAAAAGGCGTAATATTCTGGTTCTAAAACACCTTGAATAATCACATTAGCGTAGCCTTTCTTGTGCTCTATACAGTCCTTCAAATTTAAATAACCTCTAAATATTTCCTTATTCTCTTTCTTTAAAATAAGCTGTGTAGCCTGACTAGCTCCAGCTTCTCTAACCTGTGCGTTTTCTGAGACTAACATTCTTTGAATTATAGGTTGTATTTCACGCGGGTATCTAAACGAAAGCCTCCATATAAGTTCATCGATCCACCTTGTAGAGAGAATAATATCATCTGTCGCTATTAGTATATTAAGAAGCCTAATCACTTCGGCTTCCCTACTATCAAAATGTAAAATAGACCTTATAATTTCTGCAGCATACGTTCTAACGGATAATACATCATCATTTAAAACCTTCGTAATAGTTGGCATAAAATAATCAATTAAACCTTCATGGTGCCAAATCAAATCAGCAATGGCTTCGCAAGCATTGCCTCTAACGGAATTCAATCCAACATGGAGCAAATCAGTAGCCTGTAGAGGTTCGTTATCATTTCCAGAAGAAAACTTTCTATCTTCTTTAGGGTCAGGATCCTTCGTCGCATACCAAGCCACTACTTCCAAAATCGAGCCAGGTAGCTTTTCTTTAGAATAGCTACTTATCAGATGTAAAATTTGTTGTCCACACGGCTTATTCGGTAATGAGTGAGCATACAAAACAATTAATTCAACGGTCGTTATATCAATTTTATTTTCAGAAATATGAATTCCTCTGATAATTTGATTGAAATAGTGTGAATTAGAATCTTGAGGAATTTTCAGTAGTAGTGATGCTAAACGTTCAGGGTTTTCCTTAGCCAAGGTTTCAAATTCTCTCGATAATTCCAAGGCACTACCTTTCAGAAAATCCTTAGGTGTGGAACGTTTACCACTATTATATCTAGCCATAGCCTTCAAGCACTGAGAATCATTCATTTTTTTAATGATGTCTGAAGGTAGTGGCGACTGGACGAATCCACCCCTTACCCTATAATCAGAATCAATGTCTAACTCAGAAAACTTTCTTTGCCATTCATTTATTCTTTTTTGCACTTTAGCTATTCGATACTCTTCAGGAATTGCCGATAATAATTTATACTGTTCTCTCCCAAAAGCATTAGGATGTTTTATACGACTATGGGACATCTCTTTAATATAGTACCTATCATGAGATTCTACAGATGTTTCATAAGGTGTGTAATAGCCGAGTAGAAAATCAGAGAAGGTTAATAGTTGCTCTTTACAGAGAAAAGGCGTTATTGAATTTATTAAACCTCTCACTGTTTTCAAACTACCCGATAAACTTTTAGACTCAAGTCTTTGAGGGTTTTCCATAATATAGCTGATAGCACTATCAGCAAATCTATCTGGATTACCTTGATAAGCAGACATTATCAATAAGTTAAAGGTATTACAGTTCTTTGATTTCATCTCTCGAATGCTTTTTTCAGGGCTTTCCGGGTTTCTTTTAGCCACTTCTTTTAAGGCAGTACAGGCTGTAAATAGAATTTTGTCCTCAAAATTATATGTATCTTCGTTGGGATAAGTCCAAACAGAATCTAATGCGTTGGCATCATTATCATCAGACTTAATAACGGTAAGAGAGACAATTTCTATTATAAAAGGTAGGACTTCAGCTATATATTTTTCTGGCTCAGTCAAGGCAACAGAATCAATACGATCATTAATAAAATTATTTGAGTTGAGTTCTTTTTTTAACACTTCTGGATTAGTATGTTCCCTAAATAGGAATGAGCTTCTTTGCAGAAAACGTCCCAATGCCTCACAAGCCCAATCAGGTTTTTTCGTAGCAACACTGTTGAATAGTCGTGATGAGTTATTGTCTAAAGCACCATTATCAACAAGCGCTAGTGCTAAATCGAATAAGCGTCGGTTAGAGTTATCGTCAAAATAGATTAATACAGAAGCTATTTTCTGATTCCACTCATCATTTTTATTCAAATAGGGTTCAAGTAGCTCTGCTATTTGGTCAGAATAGTTTCGTTGATGTGTACGAAACAGATGAAGAGCTAGGTCTTGTTGGTTTATTTTTTTAGAAGATAGCCAGCCTTTTAATATTTCATTTTCATAAAGATAGCTAAACCACTCCTGTGACTTATATAGGGTTTCTGATCCCAATCTGCTTAAGAACGGTTTATCGTCAGCGAATAAGTACGTAGCAATAATTTTCCACTCTTCGTTTTTTGGGATCTCTATAGTACTCAAAAAAGCAAATAATATTTCCTTCAGATGAGATCGTACATCAGAATGCTCTAACATTTCTTTAAAGGTTTTAAGATAGAGTGAGAATTCGTTGGCTCTTAAGTAAGTTAAGACTTGTCTGACTTGCGATCTTCTAAATAACCCTTGACGATTTTGAGGTAGTAAGTCCAACAGTTTAACCTTTTTAGCCAGAAAGCGCCTCGCAAAAACATAATCAAAAAAAGATTCATGAAAGAAAGAATATCTGCCTTTATCAAATACGATGATATTTTCAGAGGCTATTTGTCTCGGTAAAAGCTTGAAATCGTCCAATATCGTCTCAGGTACCGATAGTACTTCATGCCTATTC
>CAYGPY010000281.1:0-3879 GCA_964351765.1 uncultured Vampirovibrionales bacterium | reverse complement strand
ATATAATTAAAGCCCGTTATCTCAAAAGAAATAACGGGCTTTTTGAATGTTGTTAAATCACCTAAGCAATCTCGCCTTTAGGCTTCTTATCCGGGAGCTTTAGCACTTCGGCGGCGTTGCGGTTTTCTACCATCTCTTTGGTGATTTCTACCTTTTTCAAATCATCACGCGATGGGGCTTCGTACATAATGGGGAGCATAATCTCCTCAACAATCGAACGAAGCGCACGAGCACCGGTCTTACGCTTAATCGCTTCTTTAGCAATCAGCTCAGCCACGCCATCAGCAAAAATGAGTTCTGTCTCATCCATAGCAAGCAGCTCTTTGTATTGCTTAAACACGGCATTTCTTGGCTCGGTTAAAATCTTCACCAGTGCCTTTTCATCCAACTGTTCCAGAACAGCCGTCACCGGAATACGACCTGTAAATTCAGGAATCAAACCGAATTTAATCAAATCATCAGGCTCAACATCTTTCACCAGTCTGGCGGCTTCAAGCTCACGTTCTTCAGGCGTCTTAGAAACAGCAGCACCAAAACCAAGTGTTTCACCGGAATTCACGCGACTTTGAACAATTTTATCAAGGCCGATAAACGCACCACCACAAACAAACAAAATGTTTGAAGTGTCAATCTGAATGAACTCTTGATGAGGGTGCTTACGACCACCTTGAGGCGGAACATTGGCAACCGTACCTTCAATCATCTTCAACAAGGCTTGTTGTACGCCTTCACCCGATACATCACGCGTGATGCTTGGGTTTTCAGACTTACGAGCAACCTTATCAATCTCATCCACGTAGATAATACCGCGTTCAGCCTTCTCTGCATCATAGTCAGCGGCTTGATACAGGCGCAATAGAATATTCTCAACATCATCACCCACATAACCCGCTTCGGTTAAGGTGGTGGCATCAGCAACAGCAAAAGGCACTTCTAGCATACGGGCCAAGGTTTGGGCCAGTAGGGTTTTACCACTACCGGTTGGGCCAATCAGTAAGATGTTACTCTTCTGGATTTCAATGCCTTTGTCGTTCTGGCTTTGCTCCATTTTGGTTTCCGTCTTGGCGTCGCTTTTAGATTTTGAAGGCTTGGTTTCAGCACCCTCTTCACCTTCGGTGACCTCAGGTGCGTTAGCGGCTTTGAGCGCCATGTTGTGGCTAATCCGCTTGTAGTGGTTATATACCGCTACAGACAGCACACGCTTGGCATCATCCTGACCCACGATGTGTTGGTCTAGGAAGCCTTTAATCTCTTTTGGCTTGGGCACTTTGGCCAATTCAAGCGCATCGGTTTTCTTTTCGGTTGATTCCTCAGCCTCAAAGAACTCCTCATCGAGAATCTCATTACATAAGTCTACGCATTCATCACAAATATAAACCTCAGGACCGGCGATGAGTTTCTTCACCTGGTCTTGGCTTTTTCCGCAAAATGAACACTTTAGACGGGTATCTTCAGTTTTAGACATTCGATTCTCTCCAGATAGATAAGCTTAATTAAATTAAACTTGATTTTGTTATAACGCGTTATGGATAGTACTTATGATGCGAGGCAACGATAAACGTTCCTTATGTGCTACGTAATACACATATCGTACTATACACATCCCCTCTAACCATGCATGGTTATGGGTTTTTATTACATCTCCTGAGTCTTAGTATAGCTTATCTCGGATTGCTTTGCACTGATTCCGCCGAACCCTACAGCGGGTGAAACCTCACAAGCACCGTACATACGGCAGAATCAGTAATGCAAAGAATCAATAAGAATCGCTAAACAAAAGCCACGAAGAGCAATAAAGCCTATTTCTTAGCTTCTTCAGCCTTGGTGATCACTTTATCAACCATACCGTAGGTCACAGACTCTTCGGCGGTCATAATGTAGTCACGGTCGGTATCTTTCTCAATTTTCTTGATGGACTGACCGGTATTGTTGGCCAAGGTCTCGTTCAAGGTCTTCTTCAAGCGGTTGATTTCAGCAGCTTGAATTTCGATATCCGTTGCCTGACCTTGTGCACCACCCAATGGTTGGTGAATCAAGACACGTGAGTTAGGCAATGCCATACGCTTGCCCTTCTCGCCTGAGGACAACAAGAACGCACCCATTGAAGCAGCCTGCCCCAAGCAAATGGTCGACACGCTCGCACGAATGTGTTGCATCGTATCGAAAATCGCCAAGCCAGCGGTTACGCTACCACCAGGGCTGTTTACGTATAACATAATGTCTTTTTCTGGGTTATCCGAATCCAACAGCAACAACTGCGCCACAATCAAGTTGGCCACGTGATCATCAATCGCTGTACCCAAGAAGACGATACGTTCACGCAACAAGCGAGAGAACACGTCAAAGGAGCGCTCGCCACGGCTGGACTGCTCAATAACAACAGGCATATACGCTTCAGGCGACACTCCTGATTTGGACATACTGGTGATAGGTTCAATCAGATTTTCTTTCGTGTAAGAAGGATGGTCAAATAAGTTCATTGGGTCGGTCGCCTTTCAATCAAAACAAAAATAATAAATAGAAATTAAAAACAATACTAAAAAATAACTGTAAAACGTCTTAAAGCCGTCTATAAAGAAGGTGTGAGTCTTATATGTTTCATCTCCCCGTAGTCCTATGCTCACATAGTTCTCTCTATACAACACGTTCAGAGCGGACACCGCATAGATGCATGCGTCGGCTAGCTTAAGGCCAATTATACCATTTTTTCAAGCGCTTTTGGTGCAACGATCCGAAAGTCTTTAGAATTCAATAGACTCTAGTATTGAAGCCTTCCACCTTTCTCAATCGTCATTCCCGCGTAGGCGGGAATCTATTGTGTGTTTGAAGCGAACGTTAAACGCCTTGCTTAGCTTGAAAGAAATACCGTTCCCTTGATGGATGGATTCCCGCCTGCGCGGGAATGACACAAGTTTATTATAATGGACGTGTGTTTATTCATTAATTAAGACAAGCAGACCTAAAACAAAAGCCCCTTACTGCAATAATAGCAATAAGGGGCTTTGAAATGGGTCATTAAACCAAAGGGTTTTCTTAGTTCTCTTCGTCAAGGGTGTCGAATTTTTCGCCTTCAATGGCTTCGGCTACCGCTTTTTCGTCTTTTTTAGCATTGCCTTTTTTAGCGCCTTTGGCTGGTTTCTTATCGTCAGCATCGTCCTGCTTGTCTTCAACGTACTTGAATTCATTTTTCTCAATCAGGTAGCTTACGATTTTTTGACTTAAGATTTGATCCGACAGACCATGAGCGGCTTCAACATTGTTGCCAAGCTGGCGCATAATGTTTTTCTCGTCAACACCACCGGCCTGAGCCAAGTTTTTCACTTCTTCGCTAAACTCATCGTCGGTTACCGTCATGCCTTCTTGCTTGGCAATCGCGCCAAACACCAAGCTGGTTTTAATGCGCTTGATGGCTTCGTTCTTTAAGTTTTCCATCACTTGGTCTTTGCCTTCGGTTTCGACGAAGCGCTCCCACGTCATGTTTTGTTGCTTTAAGCGCTGTTGCACTTCATCAGTCAACAAGTTGGTTTCACGCTGAACCATCGATTCAGGAATCTCAACCTTGGCGCCTTCAACAATGGCTTCAACCAACGCTTTTTGCTTACGGAAGGTGTTTTCTTGCTCAACAGCGTTAGCCAGAACCGATTTCACTTCTTCTTTCAGCTTATCAATAGTGTCAAAACCACACTTCTTAGCCAAATCATCGTCCATGGTAGGAACCACTTTTTCGCTAATTTCGTTGATTTTGATATTGAAGTCAGCAGGCTTACCCGACAACGTTTTGTCGTGATAGTCCTTAGGGAAGGTGACTTTAATCTGGAACTCTTCACTTAACTTGTGGCCCACGATTTGGTCAGCAAAGCCTTCAATGAAGTTGTTCTC
>CAYGPY010000280.1:1446-3924 GCA_964351765.1 uncultured Vampirovibrionales bacterium | reverse complement strand
GTTAATTGCAGCCGATGTCTATCGTCCGGCAGCGATTCAGCAATTAATTACTCTGGGTAAGCAAATCCAAGTGCCTGTGCATTCGCTTGAAGGCAGTAATGATGTGCAAGAGATTACCAAGGCCGGTATGGAGCAAGCCAAGGTCAATGATCACGATGTGGTGATTATTGATACGGCCGGTCGTTTACAGGTTGATAACGAAATGATGGCCGAACTCCTTCTGCTTGAGCGCACGTTAAAGCCTGCTGAAAAACTGTTGGTGATTGATGCGATGACGGGTCAAGAGGCTGTTGCCGTGGCTGATACCTTTAACACGCAACTGGGTGTTACGGGCATTGTGATGACCAAGCTGGATGGTGATGCCCGTGGTGGTGCGGCCTTATCGGTGGTTAATACGACCAAGCAACCGATTAAATTTATTGGTACCGGTGAAAAAATTAGTGGCATCGAACCCTTTTATCCTGACCGGATGGCCACCCGAATTTTGGGTATGGGTGATATTGTGTCCTTGGTTGAAAAAGCCCAAGAGACCATTGATATTGAAGAAGCCCAACGGATGGAAGAACGTATCCGCAAGCAAAGTTTTTCACTCAACGATTTCTTAGGGATTCAACGTAAAATTAAAATGATGGGCTCCTTGGATCAAATCCTTGGTATGCTTCCAATTCCGGGTGTGACCAAAGATATGCGCGAGTCCATTTCTCACGGCGGTGAGGAGCAACTCAAGCGCATTGAAGTGATGATCGGCAGCATGACCGAAGCCGAGCGCGATACCCCAGACATTCTTGAAAATAATACGGCTCGTATTGCGCGTATTGCTAAAGGAAGCGGGCACACCCAAGAAGATGTGACGCAGTTCTTAATGCAATTCAATCAGATGAAAATGATGATGAAGCAGATGACCAATATGACGGACGGCATGAAAAAAGAAGAAACCAAGCGCTCAGGTGGCGGCTTTTTAAGCATGCCTCGCAGTAACCGCAAGAAGAAAAATAAAGGTGGTGGCATGGGCGGTTTCGGTGGCGGCGGTATGCCAACGATGCCCGGTATGGGTGGTGGAATGCCAAATCTACCTGGTTTGGGTGGTGATGGTGCGCCAGACATGTCGAATATGAGCCCATCAGACATGAAGAAGCTTCAAGAGATCCAAAAGAAAATGAAAAAGGGTAAGTTCCCTGGGTTTTAAACTCTTGGGGTTTATCGTGCTATTTGTTGCTTGTAACCAGGGGCCGTTCCCTCCCCTGGACCCCTCCCTGATTGCGCTCTTCAATTAGCTCTTTTAACCATGCGTAGGCGATGGGGATGACGTAGATGGCGAGGAATGTGGAGAGAAGCATGCCACCAACAATAACCGCACCCAGTGGTTTTCTACTATCAATGCCTGAGCCTAAGCCAACGGCAATCGGCATTGCACCCATAATAGTAGCCACACTAGTCATCAAGATAGGACGGAAGCGAAGACGTGCGGCTTCTTTAACGGCTTGTGTGTGGGTCCATTCAGGATGACGTTCTTTCATCTGGTTGGCAAATTCCACAATCAAAATACCGTTTTTGGTTACCAAGCCAATCAGCAAAATTAAGCCAATTTGGCTGTACACATTTAAGCTGTATTTAATCAGCGAGAGCTCATGAAGTATGGGCAGTTTAAACAACCACGGCACAGCCGCACTTAAGACCATCGGGAAGAATGATAACGAGAAGAGCGTGAGAATTGCTCCGATCACAGCCAGTGGTACTGTTAGAAGGATAATAATGGGATCACTAAAGCTTTCAAATTGTGCTGATAATACAAGGTAACTAATAATCATGGCAAGAAGAAAAGCGTAAAGGGTGGCATAGCCCGCGTCAAAGTATTCTTTGGCTTCGCCTTTCCAAGCAATGGCCATACCTGGCAGCATTTCTTCTTTGGTGATCTCTTGAAGTTGCTCGGCAATTTTACCAAAACTAAAGATGGGTGCTGGAATGTTTACGCCTTCAATGGTGGCGGCCAAACGTCGGTTGTAGCGGCCAATTTGAGGGGGTACAGCGGTTTCTTCCCAGTTTAAAACATTGGTTAAAGGCACTAAGCTACTTTCGTCGTCATCATCACCGCCTCGATTGCTACGGATATAAATCGTGTTGAGTTTATCGGGGGTCAGTCGGTAACTGCGATCGGCTTGAACCATCACGTCATAGCGTTTGTTGTTTAGGTTAAAGGTCGAGATGTTATCACCGGCTAAAACCACTTGCAGTGTGCGGGCAATGTCGCGAACGGACACACCTAGCTCCGAGGCTTTACTGCGGTTGATGCTGATATTGAGTTGAGGTTTGTTGCGTTTAAGGTCTCTGTCTACTGCCACAAAACCTGGGATTTCTGTTGAAGCACGGGCCACCACTTTTTCTGAGACTTCAATAAGCTCGTCAATACTATCGCCTTGAATGGCCATTTGAATCGGTTTACCAAACGAGGAGACAGGGATTGAGGAGAAGCCAAAAGCA
>CAYGPY010000280.1:0-1436 GCA_964351765.1 uncultured Vampirovibrionales bacterium | reverse complement strand
CATTTTTGCCATAACAGAGCTCACAATTTCGTCTTGTTTTTCAGGGCGTTCCGTTGTGGGTGTTAGGCCCACAAACATAAAGCCTTGATTTACTTTACCGACGCCTTCTTGAGCGAGGGCCACAACAGAGAATTGCGTGCGGACTTGAGGGATGGTGTCGTAAAGGGCTTCGGCTTGACGCATGGCACGATCGGTGTATTCCATGGTGGAGCCTTCAGGCGTTTTGACAATCGTGAAGAGGGTACTGCGATCATCGGCAGGAAGAAATTCTTTTGGCACAAGTTTATAAGTAAGGGCTGTAAAAATGGCGAGCGCAACAATCACACCAACGAGTAAGCCACGTTTGCCAAATGCCCACGTCATGGTTCTTTCATAGCGTTCGGTTAAGTCATGATAAAACGCATCAAATTTTTCTTGAAGGTTTAATTTTCTATCATTACTAAGAGGGCTATTTGATTTTTTGAGCTTAACTTTTTCAGGCGTTTTTAGAATTAGTGAACATAGCATTGGGCTGAGTGTGAGGGCCACAAAGGTTGAAATAACAACCGCACCCGCTAACACCAAGGCAAACTCGGTGAGCAGTCTTCCCGTTACACCCTTGATAAAAATGATGGGGATAAACACGGCAACCAAAGCCACGGTGGTTGCAATAACGGCAAACCCAATTTCTCGAATACCACTAAAGGCAGCTTCAAGTGGTGGTTCGCCTTCTTCAATACGCCGGTAAATATTTTCGAGCACAACAATATTGTCATCCACAACCAAGCCAATAGCTAGGGTAAGCGCCAACAAGGTGATGACATTAATGGTGAATCCCAAGAAATACATCAGCGCGAAACACCCAATCAATGATACCGGAATGGAGATGGCCGGAATAAAGGTGGCACGAAGGTTACCCAAGAAAAGGTAAATCACCAGAACAACCAGTAAAAAGGCAATAAATAAAGATTGAATCACATCATCAATCGATTTTTGAATAAAGATCGACGTGTCATAGGCGGATTGCAGGGTTAGTCCGCTCGGTAAATTAGGACGGATTTCTTTGAGTTTTGCTTTAACACCTCTGGCCACTTCAAGCGTGTTGGCCTTGGATTGTTTTACAATTCCCAAGCCAACAGCGGGTTTGCCCATAAATCGAACAAAGGAGCGGACATCTCTTGGGCCAATCTCAGCCTTACCAATGTCGGCTAAATAAACAGGAACCCCGTTTTTTTGTTTAATAATAAGACGGTTGAATTCCTCGGCCGATTTCATTTCACCCAGCGTCCGCACCGTAAACTCACGTGCCACACCTTCAATACGACCACTCGGCGCTTCCACATTTTCGGCTCTCAGAGCCACATCAACGTCACTAACGGTCACCCCGCGGGTTGCCATTTTAACTGGATCAAGCCAGAGGCGCATTGAGTATTCACGCGCTCCCCCAATAATAATGT